>JAHLFF010000223.1 GCA_018883945.1 Candidatus Acinetobacter avistercoris | reverse complement strand
ATCCTAAATGAAAATAGTTAGACCCTTTAAGGGCGCTTAGCTCAGTTGGTAGAGCGTCTGCCTTACAAGCAGAATGTCGGCGGTTCGATCCCGTCAGCGCCCACCATATCTTCATAAGATATGAAACTTATTTATAAGTTTACCGTGCAGCGGTAGTTCAGTTGGTTAGAATATCGGCCTGTCACGCCGAGGGTCGCGGGTTCGAGTCCCGTCCGCTGCGCCATTTTCCTTCCTATTAGTGAAAGTGGTTTGTTTTAGAAAGATACCTTTCTTGTGTTCTAAAAATAGAAACGCTATTTTTATTCCTCAAGGGCGCTTAGCTCAGTTGGTAGAGCGTCTGCCTTACAAGCAGAATGTCGGCGGTTCGATCCCGTCAGCGCCCACCATATTTATTTTATATCTCTATTTATCTTTATGAATTTTATATAATATATAACGAAAGTTTATTTTATATTAAGATCATGAGAAATCCTTATCAAAGAAAATCTTCAAGCTCTTTAGTCAGTCCAATTGTTCCGCCTATAGAACAGTATCGAATTTTTATTGAAACGATTATAGAACAAGAAAAAGCTTATGGTTTGTACAATGACGGCTGGGCGCTCTGTGGTACGCCATCAGGTCATCAAACGCTTCCAATTTGGCAATCCAAACACGCTGCGCAACTGTTAATTAAAGACAAGTGGGCGAGCTATAATGTTCAAGAAATCACGATTGTTGATTTTGTAGATGATGTTATTCCATATTTACGCCAGCAGAATACACAATTGTCTTTGAATCTGTTACCAGAAGGACAAAACATTTTGGTGTCTGGCCACAAAATGCTGATGGATCTAAAAGGATATTTGTACCAACTCTCTATTCAAGATCCATCCATTTTCCAAAGAAAATCTTTACCTCATCCTAGAAAAATAAGATTAAATCATTAATCAGTATTTCTTTTAAAAGTAATGAGTTAATTGTCATTTGGTTAATCGGTTATGCGCTTAAAGTGAATGAGCCACTCAGCATGTGGCATTATTTTCATTTAAAATTAATATTCTTTTAGCAACCAGCCGCTCAGATAAGCAAAATATTCTCTCAGCCAAGCATTGTAGCGCGTCATCAAAGGCGTTTCAGCGCTCACAGTATAAATGTCGCTATAGCCTTGTTTTTTCGCAATAGCAGATGCTCTGAGGGTGTGAAAATCGCTGGTCACAATACTGATTGGCATATCTAATGTGATTGCATATACTTTTAAAATTGCTTTTGTATTTTTCAAGTTTAGTTCGGTACTGGTGCTTTGATCTTCAGTGGCGATGCGCTGTATTGGAATAGAGTGCTGCTGTTCAAGATATTTAGCCATCGCCTCCGCCTCAGTTTGATTCTCCCACGTTCCGAGTCCGCCAGTCACCACGATCAGCGCATCGGGATGTCGTCTGGCAACATCTGCAGAACGGTCTAAACGCGCAGCTAAGGTTGGAGAGGGCTTGCCTTGGATAAGTCCACTTCCAAGTACAATAATAGCCTTTAGATCAGCTGTATTTTCAGATTGATTGATGTTCGATTTAAGATATAAAAAAAATCCAGCGACACTGAGCGCCCAGATTAAAAATAAAATCCAAGCCAAGTTTATAAATTTTTTAAGAATGTTGTTTTTGGGATGGGTTTTATTCAGCACAACGCTGATTTTCTTTAAATAAAACGCATATAAGCAAAGCCCTAAGCCAATCAAAAAAGGCAGTAAAGTACCCAGATGAATTTTCTTTTGTAAAATGAGAAAGAGTCCATCTAAAAAAAGAATTGCACCTACACTCATCATGCAAATTTGCATTAATCTTATTTTATTCGGTCTAAAAGTTTGAACAAGTGTTTGCTTCATACGTTGCGCTATTCGAATTTTTCGTGTCAATCATAACCCAGCACATAAGGTATTTGTAGAGATAAAAAACCGAGCACTGAGGCTCGGTTTTGGTATGAATAAATTTTATAGGTATTTTATTGCATTAAAAATGAGATGAAGTACTCAATTCAAATGCACTCAACAATATACTCATGGTCAATGTACTAAAATGAATTCCTTCATGATCAATATATAGCGCGACTAATAAACATCACTGCCAGAGCAGACTTCACGATTCGTAAACATCACGGCCACTAAACATCACGGCCACTAAACATCATGATTAATAAACATCACGACGATAACGTCCATTTTGTCGTAAATCATCCACACAGGTTTCACCTAGAATATCAATCAATGCCTGATCAACATCTGAAGCCATGCCTTGAATACTTCCACAGACATAGATAACGGCATCGTTAGCAATCCACGTTTTTAGTTCTTCAGCATGTTCACGTAATTTATGGTGCACATACACTTTTTCAAGTTGATCACGAGAGAAAGCCAGATCGATGCGTTTAAGCATGCCTGTATTTTGCCAAGCTTGGATGGTTTCTTTATAAAAGAAATCATTCGCTTGTTCGCGCTCACCAAAGATTAACCAGTTTTCAGTATAGTCTGAACGAATACGTGCAGAAATAAGGCTCATCAAACCTGCAATACCAGTTCCATTACCAATACAAATAATTGGACGATTATCATTAATTAGGTGGAAGGACTCATTGGTACGAATACGTAGAGAAACTTCGTCACAAGTAGAAAGGTGCTGAGTCAGCCAGCCTGATCCGAGACCGAGCTCTCCTTGAGCATTACTTTGTTGGCGAACCACTAAGCGTAAAACCTGTTGCTGCGGAATGCTGGCAATGGAATATTCACGCGTAGGAAGGTCAGGTAATTGTTCAAGTAAATGATCCATATTGGCAAAAGGTTCAACAACCGTATTTAGGTTTTTGTTCCATAATGCTTGAGCAATATTGATATTGAGCGAATCTACATGCGTGTTTGCCGAAATCTGATGCTGAGCTAAGAACGCCTCAATACGTTGCTGGCTGTTACCTGGTTGAATTTCGGCAATATCACCCGCTTGCCAGTCTGCTTGATGCTTGGCTTGAAGTTCAATATTAAAAGCAGGGGCACCTTGGCTATTTGGATTGAGCAAATTACGTTTTAGTAATTTCCATTGGTCAAATACTTTATCAATCGACATCGTTTGTAGTTCAAGATTGGAAACCTTGGCGAGTGCGTTATTCCATTTTTCAATATTAAGGTTATCTGCGTTATTCACTTCTATTGTGTTGAACAGGGCATGAGCATGATTTTTATTTAACCAAGTATCAATTTTATGACCAAAAGAACAATATGAATCGGGATATTCTTGTGAGCCAAGAGCTAAAACTGCATATTGAAGATGGCTGAGATCCAGATTTAGACTTAAAATTTTCTTATCAAAAGAGGTTGCTAAATCAGGTGCTTCGCCCGTTCCATAGGTGCTTGCAACAAACAGAATTTGCTTATTCTCTTTAAGATCATCTTCAGTCAATTGTTGTACAGATTTTACAGTCACAGGTTGGCGTGCTTGTTGTAAGCTGGTCGCAGTCCGCCAAGCCAATTGTTCAGAAACTCCAGTTTGTGTGGCATAGGCAATGAGCCATGGTGTTGCATTTGGATCGATCTCTGTATGTAGAACACCTTGTTTAGCCGCTAAAGTTAGTTTCTTTTGCTTGCGGCGTTTCAGATAGAGCATCCAGCCTGTGACAAAAAATAACGGCATTGCAAGTGCTGCAAGCATGGCAATAAATTGATAAACAGGTCCCATGAAACTACCACGGTGCACAGGTAGCATGCTGCTCATGATTTGTTCATTGAGCTTCTTATCTTCATACAGTTCAAGTGACTCAATTTGAGCTGTTTGATAGTTGAATATAGCCTTATTACGTGCACGTTCATGTTGTGGAATTGCGTCGACAAAAGTCAACTCCAGCTTGCCATCATCTTTTTTAGGTAAGTTAAAGGTTAGGCTCGAATATTCACGATTTAATTGTGGTGTAAACCCATGCCATGTTTGATTTAAAGCATTTTGAATCTGATTCGACTCTAAACCTTTAGGTCTGCGACGCTCAGAACGAGGTTCATTAGATCCAGATGCATTGGGTGTAGATTGTGCATTTACTGGACCTGCTGAAGCAGTATTTGAATTGCGATTTTCTCTACCCGCCATTTGATTTGGCTGTTGTATATTCTGTTCAGCTTGACCTTGACGACCCGAATTGGCATTAGGGCGCTCTTGTACAGTGGCTTGTGGGCGCTCGACCCCCAGCACTTTAAACATGCCGTTACGCCACCAATCATAGGACCAATACAAACCGGTCATGGCAAAAATGAGATAGAAAATAATTACCCATGTGCCCACAACTGCATGCAGATCCCAAATAAAGTTACGACCTTTTAGCTTGGGCTTAACCGCTAACCATTGACGCCAAGTGTGTTTCTTTGGCCATCTTAAATACAGACCACTCAGCACAAAGAAAATTAGCATGAGAGCACATGCCCCCGTAATTTGCTTACCTACTGGACCGACGGTTAAATTTCGATGCAATTGTTGAATAAATGCAAAGAACTCACGACCTTTTATGTCTGGCAGTAATTCAGCACTATAGGGATTAATCATCATGGTAAAACCACGACGGGCACCTTCTTTAACGACATTGATACTGGATGATTCAGATGCTGCTGAAGCAATCGTGATGCTGTTAATTTTGAGTGCAGGATCTGTTTTATAAAAATGTTGATAGATTTCAGCAGGGTTAAGCTTTTCACGATTTTCGACTTGAACCGTGTAACTGTCCTGATTTATCCACTTAAGTATTTGTTGTTCATAGGAATAAATTGCGCCTGTAACACCCATTAAAGATAGGATTAATCCGGCGGTGATTCCTAGAAACCAATGTATCTGAAAAAAAGTTTTCTTTAGCATGTGGGTACAATGGAAGTATGATTATTTTCGATTTCGCAATTATATCTGAAGATTAAGCAGAGAACGTGGATTTTTGAGGATAATATTTATTCTCATTATCAATCGCATTGAGTTTTAAAAGTCGAATAAAAAAACCTCCATGAGAGGAGGCTTTAGTGCGATTTTAAATCAACATACATTTATAGCGTTTTAGCAGGACCTACGGTTTCATTGAGGTGCTTACGAACAGTTTGAAATGAAAAGTTTTTGGTATTCATACGTTTTGGTAGAATATAAGCGCCTTGCTGATCTTTAACTTTAAAATTAACCAAGATAAAGTCTGGCGTGTTATACCACTCGTAAATGTCTTTCCACGCGATTGAACCTACACCTTCTTGTAGGCCCATTTTTTGACGCATCACGATTCCATGGGGTTGAACACCCAATTTTATTCCAGCAATTTCTTGAACTGGGAATTCGTTCATTTTGCGTTTTACATACCATTCAAGACCAAATTTACGAACTAAAAAGTAGACCGCAACTGAAACAAGCGCGACCCAAAAAATAATCGTAGAGTAGTTTTTGATTAAAACTAAGCCTAAAATTGAGATTGCAACAACTGCAGCCATAATCGCCCAAGCTTTAGTACCAATTTTATTGGTACTGCGCCAAATCGCTAATTGAGCATTCCGTTGTTCAGCTTCTGTTACATCATAAGGAACAGGTTGTAGGGTGTAGGCGTAAAGGTTTTTCGCAGTCATAATGTCATTAATAAGAAATGTAAATCTCGGCAGAGTTTAGCATTAAATTAGTACAATCAGGGAGTATATTGTACTAATTTACTGTGTATATAGATTGTGCTTTTATAGTGATGCCAATTCAGTGGCTTGTTCATCACGATCATAGCTTAAACTTTGCTTAAGTGCGCTTAACTGTTTCAAAATGCTAAACATTAATGAAAGTTGTTGAAGCACAATCAATACTTTCGTTGATTCTTCATCACTCGAATTGAGGCGTTCACGCAAAGTTTGTTGCATATTATGTAAGCTTAATTCAGGCATCTCATCATAAAGTAGTACACCACGAATATCCGATAATGCTTGATTGAGTAAATTTAGAGTGGCTTCATCATGTAGTTGTTCTCGATGTGCCCCTAAAGCTGCCACATAACTGATAAAGGTATGATTCAGACATAAAAACTCAAAAGCTTGGGTTTTTTGTGATGCATCAAAATCTGGTTCTGTTGCTAGTGTAGAAATAAGCGATGCTAAATCTGCATCACGATTATGTGCAGTTCGACGCACGATACGATAATTTAAACTATTATTTCGACCATGTTGATATTGTTCAACCACTTCTGCTAAATAATCACATTGCGCATTGAAGGCACGTGAAATCGTGTGCGGAAGTCGTCTAAATTTCCAATCTGGGAAAATAAAGGTCACACCAAACCATGCTAGAGCACAGCCGATTAAGGTATCAATTAACCGTGGAAGAGCGGCATCGAATCCTAAACCGTCTAAATTAAAGTTAATTAAAGCCAAAGTGGTCATAAATGCCGTGGCTTGTGCATATTGCTTACTTCGTAACTCGAAAAATAAAACACCACATAAGATCAAGAGTAATAATTGACCTTCGATAGAGGGAATAAAATACAAGATTGCGAAACCTAAAATAATACCGCCGATCGTGCCCAGAATACGTAACCGTAAACGGCGTTTGGTGGCGTTAAAATTCGGTTGGCTCACGAACAAGGCGGTCAATAAAACCCAATAGCCATATTCAATATGAGTAACTTGGACAAAGATATATCCAATTAAAAGCACTATAGATACGCGAATCGCATGGCGAAATAACACTGATTCAGGGGTCAAGTTTTGTTTAATACGACTGGTGATATCTTCCCAGCCTTTTAAGTCATCATCTTTGAGCTGATTTTCAATATGTTTACTTTTATCGAGTTTAATATAACGCTCTGTCTCAACATTGCGTAACTGAGCATCAATGGCTTTTAGATTTTGCATCAAGGCAAAAAGAGCATTAATCCACAGTAGATCATGTTGCTCATCTTTACGCATTTTCTGTAATGATTTGGATAAATTATTAAATGCATGTTCAAAGCGTGGATTATGGGTATAGGTGCTTCGGTGCAAAATGCTCTCGCTTAAATCTTTGCAGGCTTTGGCTTGTAAGGACATCACACGCTGAAATCGGAACAAAATATCACTGTGTTCAAAAATCATCGCTAATTTTTGATAATCAATATGTGCCGAATCTGCGCGCTCATGGATATCTTGAGCAACAAAATAATATTGCAGACTTCGTCTCGTCTCGATCTGACCACGATCGCCTTTGAGTCGAGTTAAAAGTGTTGAACGTATGGTATTAAAAATCGCAATCAATTTCCCGTTTTCAAGTGAAAGACTGATCATGCTTTGTTGAAAACTTGATGCCGTCATATCAACATCGAATAAATTTGATTTGGCAAACAGGAAATTACCCAAAGCAGAATAGCTATTGGCAAGTTGATCTTGAACTTGTCTAGCTGGAAAAAGCAAAAAACTCAGCGTTGAAATTGCACCATACCAAGCTGCACCAATAACCAATAAAATCGGTTGTGTATACCAGTCATCAAATATATCGACACCCAGCATGGCATAGACTGAAATGACGAGACAGCCGTATGAAATAGTGGCATAACGACGCCCTAATGATCCTAATAAAATTAGTGCAATACATGACAGGATCAATCCTGTTGCAAATAAAAATGGATAGGGGAATAACAGTTGTACAGAGGCTGCTGCAATAAAGAAACCCAGATAGGTATACAGCAAATTCATGATACGAACTGAAAAACGGTCGTCAATATCACTTAATCCAGCTGCGACCACGCCTAAGGTCAAAGGGATGGTGAGGAGTTGATTACCTAAAAGATAAGGAACAAAGGCTGTGCCCGAAAAAGCAATGATCATGCGGATGTTGTACATGAATGTTGTGTTATAGGTTGCTTTACGGAGTCTAGTGAGCCAGCTATTCAAGATTAAATCCTTATCAAACTTTTAGGTCAAACAGATTGCAAACAATTGAATACGTTTATGGATTTAAAGACGTATTCAATGAAGTCTACTATGGAAAAATATTTTTTATACAGTTTATACATCTATATCGTTAAGTTTATGACGTTGCAAAATCATTGATTTTCGAACTGCACAATTGTTGTTTTAAATGATTCAATTGCGGCAATAGGCTAAACATCAATGAAAGCTGTTGAATAACAATGAGTGATTTAGAAACATCAAGATCGGATTCATTTAAGTGCTGCTGTACTGTATTTAAGACAGTATAACTATTGAGGTTTGGCATTTCATCACTCAAAAAAGTAAGTTCAATATCCTTCAATGCCAAATCGAGTAAATCTAGAATTTCAGGCGCTTCAATTATTTCACGATGAGCGCCTAATGCTGCAATGTAACTTAAGAATGTATGATTTAAACATAAAAATTCGAAGGCTAAAGCTTTATGCGTTGGGTCATAGTCAGGTTCTGTTTCAAGGGTGGAAATGAGCGAGGCAATCTCGGCATCTGTATTGTGAGCAGCACGACGCACCAATCGGTAATTTAAACTATTATTTCGGCCTTCACGATATTGAGTAATGACTTCTGCTAAATATTCACTTTGCGATTTTAAGGAGCGCTGAATCGTTCTTGGTAAGTTGCGAAACTTCCAATCTGGAAAAATGAACAGAATACCGAGCCATGCGAGGAAACAACCAATAATCGTATCGATTAGACGAGGAATGGCTGCTTCATAGCCGACGCCATCAAAGTTGAAATTAATTAAGGCTAAAATCGTGATAAATGCGGTTGCTTGTGCATATTGTTTACTGCGCAATACCAAGAAGAGTGCACCACTAATCGTGAGTATCAACAGTTGTCCGACCAAAGAAGGTACAAAATAAAGCACAATATAACCAATAATGATGCCGATAAAAGTCCCTAAAATTCTTAAATATAAACGACGTTTGGTGGCATTAAAATTGGGTAAACAGACAAAGACTGAGGTCAATAAAATCCAGAAACCTGATGGAATATTGGTAATTTCAACCAGAATATAACCGACAAAAAGAACGGTTGATAAACGAATCGCATGCCTGAATAAAATAGATTCGGGTGTTAAGTTTTGTCTGACTCGAATCACAATATCAGACCAGCCTTTTAAATCATCATCATTTAATTGGTGGTCTAGAGATTTGTCATGGTCATGTTTTATATGTTGTTCTGTTTCGATATTATTCAGTTGATGATCAATGGCTTTCAGATTTTGATAAAGAGAGCTTAATGAATTGATCCAGCTGAGGTCATAATTTTTCTCATCCCGAAGTTTTTCGATTGAAATTCTTAAGTTTTGAAACTTGACTTCAAATTCTGGATTATGTTTATAAAAATGACCATGTAAAATGCTATCGCTTAAATCCTTACAGGCTTTTGCTTGTAAAGAAAAAATCCTTTGAAAGCGGAACATGATATCGCTATGTTGGAAAATTTGGGTCAGTTTAAGATAATCGAAATGGGAGGAGTCAGCACGTTCATGTATATCTTGAGCCACAAAATAATATTGCAGACTTCGACGAGTATCCAGTCGGCCACGGTCACCTTTCAGTCGAGTTAATAAGGTGCTACGCATTTCATTGAACATGCTCACCAAATGACTATTCTCAAAAGACAAACTAATCATACTTCGCTGATAGGTTTGAGCTGTCATTTCAACATCAAACAAATTTGATTTTGCGAAGAGCACATCGGCTAATGATGAATAACAAAGCGACAATTGATCTTGTACTCTGCGGATAGGGAAGAGTAAAAAAAAGATCGTCGAGATTAAACCGTACCAGACCGCGCCAGAAACAAGCAGGGCAGGTTGTACATACCACGGTTCAAATAGATGTACGCCCAGCATTGCATAGACTGTCACCACCAAGCATCCATAAGATATTGACGCATATCGTCTGCCCAATGAACCCAATAAGATCCATCCAATACAGGCAACAATAAAGCCACACGCAAACACAAAGGGATAAGGAGATAAAAGCTGTACGGCAGTGGCAGTAATGAAAAAACCAATGTAGGTATAAATCATATTCATTATTCTGACCGAGAAACGATCATCAATGTCGCCTAAGCCTGCGGCAACCACTGCTAATGAAAGCGGAATAGTGAGTATTTGATTACCAATTAAATAAGGAAAAAATGCAGTTCCCCCAAAGATAATCAACATACGTATTGTGTATAGAAATGTGGTGTTATAGGTTGCTTTTTTCAGCTGAACCAACCAAGTATTCAAACCCCAATCCTTAAAGTGCTTTATTTTTCGATGCGGATTATATGATGAATATAAGATGAATATTCACTTATCTTTAGCAGAAATTTTATGATGTTCGGTATAGACTTGAAAATATACAGTCTTCAATTTGAATAACAGCAGATGTCGAAAATTATAGATAGACAGCAGTATGCGACAAGCTGGATCATTCTATTGGCTTTACTGACCTCTTTGGGTCCGTTGTCTATAGATATGTATCTACCCGCCTTACCGCAAATGGCGAACGATTTTGGGGTTAGTACCCAGCAAATTTCAAATACATTACCCGCATACTTTTTGGGGTTGGCGATTGGTCAATTATTTTATGGTCCTCTGAGTGATCGGATCGGACGAAAAAAACCATTGTATTGGGGAATGGGACTATTTGCGTTTGCAAGTTTTCTTTGTGTCATCGCCCCAAATGATTGGGCTTTAATTGCAGCACGCGTTTTACAGGCTTTGGGCGGTTGTGTAGGTGTTGTAATAGCACGTGCTGCTATACGAGATAGACTAGACACTCAAGGATCTGCACAAGCTTTCTCAAGCATGATGATTGTGATGGGCTTGGCGCCAATACTTGCACCGATTATAGGTGCATTCATTTTACAGTTCTTTCCTTGGGAAGCTGTCTTCATTACGCTGACTTTGATCGGATTATTCTGTCTGTTCTGCGTTCATTATTTTTTTGAAGAGACCTTAAGTGTTGAGCACCGATTAAAACTCAGTTTTAAACAAGTGGTTTTACTTTATTCAACGATTATACAAGATCGAAGCTTTAGAATGCCTATGCTGGCGGGTTGCTTAACAGGCGCAGCACTTTTTGCATATATTAGTTCGGCTTCAGCAGTTTTTATGGGTGAATATCATCTAAGTCAGCATGCATTTGCTTATGCATTTGGATTTAATGCTTTTGGTATTATGTTGATGTCCTCCGCAAATAAGTATTTAGCTAAAAAGATAACGGTGATGCGCCGTTTAAAAATAGGCGGAATACAGCAGTTATTGGGCGCAATCATCGTGATGATGTGTGGTTTCATACTTAATGCACCACTGTGGCTACTCATGCTCGGTTTATTTCTAACTGTGTCTGGGATTGGTTTTACTGGACCAAATGCAATGGCGCTCGCAATGTCGAAGCAAGGTGCGCGTGCTGGAACAGCGAGTGCCATTATGGGAAGTATTCAATTTTCATTCGGACTTTTAGGCGGCATCATCTTGAACTTTTTATGGGCGAGTCCAGTGATGAATATGGGGATACTAATGGTGTTTTTTACCGCGGCTGGACTGGCTTGTATATTTAAACTCGCTCAAAACCCAGACTTTAAAATGATTTAAGCGAGACTGGATTCGTTGAAATATAGATTCATCGAATAATGGATTAATCAGATAAGGCATTCATCAAATAACATTGCAATCAAAAAACATCGCAATCAAAAGAAAGCGCTATCAAAAATAGCGCAACAAAAAAGAGCCGCAAGGCTCTTTTTTTGAATCATCTTAAGCTCTTAATCTAAAAATACTGCAAAATTTTCAACAGATTCTCTTGGTGTGATGAAGGTATTCACAATTTCATTTGGATCGGCATAACCAAGTGCCATGCCACAAATCAATTCTTCATTCTCTGGTGCATTGAGTATATTCAACACAATCGAATGGAAATGATTCCAAGCTGCCTGAGGACAAGTGTCTAAGCCACGAGCTTTCGCAGCAACCATCACATTTTGAATCATCATGGCTGTATCCATTTTAGAACCAATTCCCATGGCTTTATCTACCGTAAAAAATAGTCCAACGGGTGCATCAAAAAGTTGATAATTACGCAGATGTTGCGCAGCCATTTTTTCTTTTTCACCTTTTTGAATATTCAGTAAACCATAAAGTCCCCAGCCATTTTCACGTCTACGTTCAATATAAGGTGAGAACCAGTTTTCAGGATAATAGGGAAAAGTTTCTGTATATTGAGATGCAAGTTCAGGATTTTTAAAGAGATCATTTTGCGCATCGCATACTTGAGTAATAAGTTCTGTTCTTTTTTGACCCGTGACGACATAGACTTTCCAAGGTTGAGTATTGGTGCCTGATGGCGCGCGAGATGCAACCTTTAGAATATCTTTAATGATTTCAACATCTACAGCTTTATTTAGAAAAGCACGAATCGACTGACGAGATGTAATTGCTTGATCAACATATTGAACTTGTTCAGAACTCATAAAAACTCCGTGTAAATATTTTTTGAATTTTTTGACACTTTTACTATATACGATAGTCGTATATAGAAACCATTTTTTTAGGATAAATTAGTGTAAGTGTAAGATATATATAATAATATGAAATATTAATATTAAATTGTGATTGAGATGGAAACTAAAAGTATGGAAAACGTATTTTAATCTTGTTGATAACTTGTTAGATTAGGTAACGGACCAATACACATTATGTTACTTGTTAAGTATCTAATGTAAAAATATTTTATATGCAGTTAAGTGCAATATTTGATCGTAATTGTTTGGGCAAGATTGTTTAGTCAAGATAAAGCATCGATCACGATTGAAATCAAAATTTGATGGAGATCGATATGCATGGAAGCAGCTTAATTACAATTTTGGAGTTCTTATGAGTCAATTAAATCGCAGTCCTTATATTTTCAAAACAATTCTAGCAATTGCAGTAACTACGGCGATGATGAGTTCAGTACATGCTGCTACTGATAAAGAAGAAATTCAAAAACTTCGTCAAGAAGTTGAAGCATTAAAATCACTTATTCAACAACAACATCAAGTACAACAACAGCAACAAGTTCAATTAACACAGGTTCAAGCGCAACCAGCAGCAGTAGCTTCACCGCAGATGGGTCTAAAATCTAAAGCAGGTGCAGAAGTTAATCTTTATGGTTTTGTTCGTGGCGATGCGAACTATATCATTGAAGGTGCGGATGATGACTTTAACAGTGTGGGTAAAGTGGGCGCTGGTGGGAATAATCCTGGTTCAGTTGAAGATAAACTACGTGCGACAGCTAAAACTACGCGTCTTGGTTTGGATTTTAAAACTAAGGTAGAGGGAGCGGATGTAGGTGGTAAAGTTGAAGTCGACTTTGCAGGGGCCAATGAAGCACTTCGTATACGTCATGCATACATTACATTGAATAATTGGTTATTCGGACAAACGACGTCGAACTTCTTGTCGAGCCATGCGCCAGAGATGATCGACTTTGGTACAAACGTAGGTGGCGGTACAGCACGTATTCCACAAGTACGCTATTCACATAAACTTGCACCAAATACCTTGTTGTTGGTTTCTGCAGAAGAGGGTAACAGTACAGCTTCAGGGCTTAAATACAGACTCCCAAATTTAACGGCTAAAGTGACTCAAGGTTTTGCAGACGGTAAGGGTAATGCATCTGCTCGCGCTTTGATTGAAAACTATAAATCAGAAACCGTAAATGATGACCAGATCGGATGGGGGGTGGCAGCGGGTGCAAACTATCAAGTTACTGACCCATTTAAAGTATCGGCCGATGTGTCTTACGTGAAAGGCAACAGTAACTATCTTTATGGTTCAAATTCTGCGTACAGTATAGTGAATGGTGATATTGAACAAAATGAGTTTGTAGGTGTTCAAGTTGGTGCGACTTATAAAATCTTACCGAATCTCCGTTCAACTTTAGCGTATGGCGCATTATTTGCTGACAATGGCACTGATTATGCGAAAGCCAATGCAACCTCTGCAAATGAAAAAGTACAACAAGCATGGATTAACTTTATTTACTCACCAGTTAAACCTGTAGATCTAGGTGTTGAGTACGTAAATGGTAAGCGTGAAACATTTAGCGGATCAAGCTTTAAAGATAATCGTATTGGCTTAATGGCGAAATATAACTTCTAAAAGTTTTTATTAAGCTAAAAAACCGAAGCTATGCTTCGGTTTTTTTATGTCATATTTTATGTCATATAAGAAAAAAGATATGATTAAGACTAAAGTATAATTAAAAAATTGCGTTTATTTTATTCAATATAAAGACAATTATTAAAAAAAATGCATAATCTGCCGAGTAATGGTGTAGCCTTTTCGCTCAAATTTATTATTATTGCCAAGTATTGTCTTGGATCTGGGGTAAATATTGAGAAAACAGGTCAGTTTTAAGTAGATATATTTTAGTCAAAAGACTTTTAAAGCTTTGTTTAAGCTTGATATGTTGAATCTATTTAGGCTGATTTAATGATTGTCTAATGACGTATGTGTTGTCTTTTTATTAACAAGATTGAATCAATGCGACATCAACAATTATTATGTATAGAAGAAATATACATAGAAGATTGTTTTTTTTCGATCGTTTGTCATGCGTAATATAGGCTCAGTTTGAGTCATAAAAATTCGCAATAATCTTGTTCATAAAAATAAGCATGACCTTAAAATTCACGTTGTATTTGATGAGTATTCATGATGGAAATAACTTTTAACGCTTTTTACACGCTCATTGCAGCGGTAATTGTTTTATTACTTGGTCGTTTCCTTGTAAATAATATCAACTTTCTAAAAAAATATAATATTCCAGAGCCAGTGGCTGGTGGTTTAGTTGCAGCAGTTGTGTCACTCATCGTTCACAACTTATGGGGCTATAACATTACAACGAGCTCAGTGCTTCAAACCAGTTTTATGTTGATTTTCTTTGCCTCTATTGGTTTAAGTGCCAATTTTGCCAAATTGAAAGAAGGCGGCATGGGGCTAGTGATATTCCTCATTTGCGTAGCCTCTTTCATCATTGTGCAAAACTTTGTGGGTATCAGTTTGGCAACCTTATTGGGTATCGATCCGCTCATTGGTTTAATCGCTGGTTCAATTACCCTCACTGGTGGACATGGTACTGCAGGTGCCTGGGGTGAAATTTTAGAAGTTCAACATGGTATTCAAGGTGCATTGGCGCTGGGTATGGCAAGTGCGACTTTCGGTTTGATTATCGGTGGTATTATCGGTGGTCCTTTAGCCAAATTACTCATCAATAAATATCAAATCAAAACACCAGGTGTTGCAAAAAATAATAATGAAAATACTGATTCTTCAAACGCTCTAAATGAACAAACTGAATTTGTTGCCTTTGAAAACCGTAATCAAGTTCGCTTAATTACAGCTGATAATGCCATTACCACTTTAGGTCTTTTTGCTGCATGTCTTGCATTTGCAGAATTTATGACGGGTTATAGCAAAGGAACTTGGTTTGAGTTACCGACATTTGTATGGGCGCTCGGCGGTGGTGTAATTCTACGTAATATTCTGGAAAGTGTGCTTAAAGTTAAAATTTTTGATCGTGCAATTGACGTGTTTGGTAATGCTTCACTTTCACTTTATTTAGCGATGGCTTTACTTTCACTTAAATTATGGCAATTGGCAGACCTTGCAGGTCCATTGGTTGTGATTTTGGGTGCGCAAACCTTAACCATGGCATTGTATGCAGCATTTGTGACTTTCCGTGTGATGGGTAAAAATTATGATGCTTCAGTACTTGCGGCAGGTCATTGTGGTTTTGGTATGGGAGCAACACCAACAGCGGTTGCCAATATGCAAGCCATTACCAATATGTATGGACCATCTCATAAAGCCTTTTTGATTGTTCCTTTATGTGGTGCATTTTTTGTCGATTTAATTAATGCGACAGTGATTCAGATGATTTTGAAATTCTTTATCTAACTTAAATCTAACTCGCATGAACTAAAAAAGCCCCAGTGAATATGGGGCTTTTTTTCAATCTGATTAATACTCTAAAGCGACTATCTTCGATAAAACCGCTGTATAAATGTTCATTCATTGATATTTTAAGTGTAAGTTAGCGTTTGTCATAAATATTTCATACAGTATTTCAAGTTTAAATATGATTTCATAGTGACTACTCATCATTACTTATATCCAATTTATGAATTGTTTAAAGACTTTCAGTTTACTGCTAAGCTTTACATTGGTTGCTTGTCAAAACATGCCTCTAAAAACTGAGCAGAATCAAGTTCGTACATTGAAAGATGCTTACTCTGAAATTGATTATGTTGCTTTTAAAAATAAACAAACTAAGAAACCTGTGGTGGCTTTGGTTTTGGGAAGTGGCGGTGCACGTGGATATGCGCATATTGGGGTTATTGAGGTCTTAGAGCAAAGAGGGATTAAACCTGATTTTATTGTTGGAACGAGTGCAGGTAGCATTGTTGGTTCTATTTATGCCAGTGGGAAATCTGCAGCGCAATTAAAACAAATCGCGTTAGATCTGCAGGTTAATGATGTTCGCGATATTAATATCGGTTTGCAAGGCTTCTTTGATGGCAAGAAAGTTGAAAATTATGTCAATACAAATGTGAATAATCTACCTCTTGAACAATTAGCAATCCCGATGTTTGTGGTGGCGACTGAACTCAAACAAGGGAATAAGGTGGTGTTTAACAAGGGCAGTACAGGTCAAGCTGTTCGCGCTTCTATTTCAATTCCAAGTATGTTTATACCTGTTAATATTGATGGTGTTGAATATGTCGATGGTGGCTTAGTTAGCCCTGTACCTGTGAACGTAGCAAGAGAGCTTGGAGCAGATATTGTCATTGCCGTAGATATTTTGGCGCAACCTATTCATACCGAAACCAGCAATGTATGGGGCATGTTTAATCAAAATATAAATATCATGCAGAATAGATTAGCCGCGGAAGAGTTGAAAAATGCAGATATTGTCATACAGCCTGATTTACGTGAAAAAGCACATATATTTGAGGTTAAAGGTCGCCAAGTGACGATTCAATCTGGAGTAACGGCTGCGATGGAACAAATTGATAAAATTCAAACTCTCGTTAAACAGATTCCGCAATTTGATAAAGTTCATTTTTCTGTTCAACATCAAGCACAAGACTAGTGAATGATTCAATCATTGCAGACTTTGGCTAATAAAAAATTAGCTTAGAAATTATTTTGTTTAGGAAGTCTAAAGCTTGAATGGGAATTTCTTCAATGATTTTAGGTTTTCTCAAAAGAAATGAATTCGAATTAGTCTGAATTGACTGATCAGTTGAAGTAGGAGCAAGGTTGAACTCATACTCTGAGCATTAATTTTAATTTAAATCAGATGGATGCATGGAGGAAGGCGTGCTCATTATTCTGACTTATTGAGTGTCTAATCAATGCTTAGATTGGTTATTGTTTTATAAATCATGCTGTTTAAAATGAATTAAGATCGCTTAATTAAACATTTTGTACTCAAAATAAAGTTATAATATGACCATAAAATCCTCTGCTGAATAATATTGAGTCCACAAGTTTATGTCTTCATTTGAACAAGTGTCACCACTTGCTGACGACCAGTCAGAATTAACGATGTCTGTATTAATGACCCCCGATATGGCGAATTTTTCAGGAAACGTGCATGGAGGGACGATTTTGAAACTACTCGATCAAGTCGCGTATGCATGTGCAAGTCGTTATTCGGGATCTTATGTTGTAACGTTATCTGTAGATAAAGTGAATTTCAAAGAGCCGATTCATGTTGGTGAATTGGTCACTTTTTTAGCCAGTGTAAACCATGTTGGCCGTACTTCGATGGAAATTGGCATCCGTGTTGAAGCACAAAATATTCAAAAAAGAACAGTGCGTCATACCAATAGTTGTTATTTCACGATGGTGGCTGTGGATGAGAATGGTAAACCGAAAGAGATTCCTTCTTTAAATTTGGATAATGAATGGAAGCGCTGTCGCTTTGAAGCTGCGGAACATCGCAAAGTGGCACGTTTAAATGAAAATCATCACCCTTCCTGTAGTATTTATAAAAAATCGACATAGATTAATGCCGATAAAAGACCTCTGCTTTAAGAGGTCTTTTTTATTCCAGTCAATTTAATTCAAAGAAGTGATTTGAGTGAATTAGGTGCTGATAAAACACTCTAGTTTAGACTGCGTATAAATATTT
>JAHLFF010000222.1 GCA_018883945.1 Candidatus Acinetobacter avistercoris | reverse complement strand
ATTCAAGATCATATCCAAGTTCGATTCTTGACGCAGTTGCTCAGCCACTTGATTCACACGTGCATCAAAAGTCTTATTAGTATTTTGAATCGTGGTTTGAACACGACTCTGTACACTTTGCTGAATAGTTTGAAATTCAGTTAATTTCGCTTGATATTGCGTATTAATTTGCTGAACATTCGCACCTTGAGCTTGTGCACTTTTTTGTAAAGCTTCAATTTCTTTACTGAGTTGCTCAAGTTTAGTCGTTTGAGGCTTAATCGATTGTTCAAGACTCGCATTCTGCTGCTTTAAATAAGTACTACTTTCAACCAGTTTCTGCAAATCAACAACACCATAACCTGCCGCTTGAACAATAGCACTTAAACTTAAACCTGCAACACCAATTAATAATTTTTGTATGGTTTTCATATTTTATAATCCTTGATCTAAACAGATCGATCGTACTTAGAAAGTACGACCAATTTCAAATTGAACATTCTTAGTTTCATCGCCCGGCTTATCATTCAATGGGAATGCATAGCTCAATGATAACGGACCAATCATGGTAATCCAGGTAAACCCAACACCTACGCTATAGCGCATATTGTCAGTTTTAAAGCCAAAATTATCTTTACAATATTGTTTAGCGTCTACAGCAGGATTGGCTGAATTTAAATATAAAGTTCCGCGTGGTACATCACACTGAGTGTCAAATACCTGAGCACCCTCTGCAAAAATCACAGGACGTACCTGACGAGCCCAATCACCTTTGAACGGTACTGGAAGTACAAGCTCAGTACCAAATTGAACTAGAGCATTACCACCGACTTCCTCAGGATCACGATCGACTTGATTGGTCGCATTCCGTGTAACACCTGGATATGCTGGCCCCAAGGTACTGTTGTCATACCCACGAACAGAACCGTAACCACCTGCATAATAGTTTTTATAGAACGGTAAATCGTTACCAAAACCTAACTTGCCATAACCACGCAGTACAAAGTCTCGACCCAATGGAAATAATGCTTGACTGTCATAGGTAACTTTTTGATATTCAACATCACTACCTGGTAAAGCTATTTCTGCGTTTACACGATGTGAGATTCCTGAAGTTGGGAATACAGGACGGTTAAGCGTGTTATAAGACCAACCCAAATTTAAGTTGTACGATAAGTAATCGCCTTTAAACTCATTGCCATATTCGATTTCAGGCTCCGAACATGGTTCATATCCCACTATTTTATCATTTTCATTAATAGGAACTAAATCTACAGGACAATACTTCGCAGATTTCGTCTGACGCCCGCCATTAGCGAGTAAGTAATCTCGAACATATGTAGATACAAACGGGCCAGTGGTGACCTCTGTTTGGTCAATATTTAGACCTGCACTAATGCTTTGATTTTCATCAATTGGATAACCAAAGGTTAAACCACCACCAATACTGTCCGTAACATAGTTATTGACGTTATAGTCATCACTTAACTTAGTTTTACGGTAGTACATATTATAACCGCGACTCACACCATCAATAGTGAAGTAAGGGTCTGTCACACTCAGGTTATAGTAATCTTGTGTCTCAGATCTTGATAAATCTATCGAAACACGGTTACCCGTACCCAAGAAGTTGGTTTGGCTCAAACCTGCTTGGAATGTAATACCACCATTTTGAGAATACCCAACAGCCAAAGTACTTGTACCTGAGTGTTGTTCTTCTACATTAATATTTAAATCGACTTGATCCGGAGAGCCTGGTACACGAACAGGCTTTAAGTCAACTTTGCTAAAAAAGCCAGTACGCTCTAAACGTATTTTAGAAAGTTCAATTTTCTCGTTACTTGCTAAAGCTCCTTCCATCTGACGCATTTCACGACGAAGGACTTCATCTGCGGTTTTCGTATTGCCCGCAAAATTAATACGTCTTACAGTAACTTGTTGACCTGGGTTAATATAATAGTTAAGTGCAACAGTATTATTTTCATTATTAATTTCAGGAACAACATTCACTTCTGAATAATAATAACCAGCATTACCATACTTGCGCTGTAGGAGTTGCTTAACTGCATTCACTTTTTCTTGTGAATAGGTTTCGCCATCTTTATAAATTTTTAACGCTTCTAATTCTTCTGTTTTATACAGCGCATCGCCTAAAAATTTTGTTTCGGCAAATTTAAATTGCTGGCCTTCTTTGATTGAAACTTCAATAAAGATCTGTTTTTTATCTTCACTAATATTTAAATTAGAACTATTAATATCAAAGTTGATATAACCTTTGTTCAAATAAAGCGCACGTAATGATTCTAAACTTGCTGCCATTTTTTCTCGTGCATAACGATCATTACGAGAAATAACAGATAACCAACCACTTTCTTTGACAGCAAAAACTTGCTTGATTTCATCATCTTTAAAAACTGTATTACCGATGAGATTGATATCAAATACTTTTGCAGGCTTGCCTTCATTAAAATTAACGTCTAAATCTACACGGTTATTAGGACGTGCAATCGTTTCAACTTTAATATCAGCATCATAACGGCCTTGTTGAGCATACTGTTGCTCAAGCTCAGTTTCCAAAGTTTGTAATGATGACTTCGTCAGCACCTCACCTTCAGCCAAGCCCATTTTTTTTAGACCATCTTGCAAAGCTTCTTTGGGAATAAGTTTATTACCCTTCAGATTAATCTTTGAAATAATCGGTCGTTCAATCACTTTAAAAACAAGAACATCATTTTCTTTAAAGGCTTGAATATCATCAAATGCATTAGAGGCATACAAAGCACGAATCGCATCTGCAATGACCGGATCAGAAATACGCTGTCCAGCATTGACGGGCAACATCCCCAATACATTTGCTTGGGTTAATCGTACTAATCCATCTACTCGCACATCACGCGCGATAAACTCGTCAGCTGCATATACTTGTTGTACTGCTGCCATCGCGCTAATGAGTGCCAACGGCATAAATAAATGTTTGTGCTGCATGCCTATTGTTTTCCAGTAAGTTAATTTTTCATCTAAAACGTTTATAAACGCATAAAATCATTGAATATTGCAAGGAACATCATGCTTCCGAGCAACACCATACCAATTTTCAGCCCAACTAATTGTATTTGTTCAGAAACAGGCTTACCACGAATGAGCTCGATAATATAATAAACCAGATGTCCACCATCAAGCATTGGTATGGGTAATAAATTCAGCACACCAAGACTAACACTCATTAAAGCCATAAAGGAAATAAAAGTTTTCCAGCCCATTTCAGCACTTTGTCCGGCAACTTTAGCGATAGTAATCGGACCTGAGAGATTATCAAGACCTATTAACCCTCGCACCATCTTCGCGATTGAACTAACAATCATTGCCGATAATTGCCCTGTCTTTTCAACAGCGACCACAAAAGCTTCAGCTGGATTATACTGAATTGTGTGTTTATATTCAGCAGGAATATTGATTTGACTAGATTGTGCTTGCACACCCAATAAACCTGTCGTATTCCCCATGTTGTCACGCTTACCTTGCGGCATCACTTGCAACTGGACTGATTTACCATCACGAAGTACATCAAAGCTTAATAATTTTTCAGGTGATTTCTGTACGATATCGACAACATCAAACCAATCATTAATTTTTTGTCCATCAACAGCAACAATTCGATCACCCTCTTTCATGCCTTGACGACTGGCTGCACCACCTTCACTTAACTTATATACAACAGCTTCAATGCTCGGTCTATAAGGTAAAAATCCCAATATATCTAAGGGAGATTCAGATTGATCATTTAAAAAATTCTGAATGGGTAAATTGAAATTCTTTAATTCACCATTACGATCTGCTTGAATTTGAATATGTCCAGTTTCACCAACGCGATCTACCAGCGCAAAATGAAGTTTTTCCCAGTTTCCTGTGTCCGCTCCATCAACAGCAACAATTTTATCGCCCGCCTGTATGTTGACCAATGCAGCAGGTGTATTTTCTACCACTTTACCTACACGAGTATTAAGTTGCTCTTGAGCAGGTAAAAATAAGATCCAAAATAACAAAACTGCAAAGATTAAATTAATCAGCGGACCAGCTGCAACGATTGCAATACGTTTCCATGGAGACTGACGGTTAAATGCATAAGGCAAATCTTCTGCACTCACATTGCCTTCACGTTCATCCAACATCCGCACATAACCACCCAGTGGTAAAGCAGAAAGCTGGTACTGAACACCTGATTTTTTAGATGTCCATTTGAGCAACGTTGGACCAAAGCCAATCGAATACACCAGTACTTTGACACCCAACTTACGTGCGACCCAATAATGCCCAAATTCATGAATTGCAATCAAAGGACCCAAAAGCAAAATGGCTGCAACAATAATAAATAGGACACTCATGATCATTTACTCAATTGCATAATGCGATGCTGTGCCGATTGGCGTGCTTGACGATCGATATCTAAAATCATATCAAGTGTGTCAGCACTTGAATTGGCAATTTCATTTAAGACAAAATCGCTTACAGCGGGTATATCCATGAAGCCAATCTGTTCATTCAAAAACGCTTCAACCGCAATTTCATTAGATGCATTTAAAATCGCAGGTGCCAATCCACCACTCTGCATCGCTTGACGTGCAAGCGTCAATGCTGGGAAACGATCGGTATCGGGCGCTTGAAAATCTAAACGATGAAGTGCAAATAAATCAAGCGGTGGCACATGAGTCTCTATACGCTCAGGCCATGCTAAAGCATGAGCAATCGGAGTACACATATCTGGATTACCCATTTGTGCCAAAGTCGAACCATCAATATATTGAACCATGGAATGAATAATACTTTGTGGATGCACAACCACTGTAACAAAATGTTCTTTAATTGAAAATAAATGACACGCCTCTATGAGCTCCAATCCCTTGTTCATCAACGTTGCTGAATCCACCGAGATTTTCCGACCCATCGACCAATTTGGATGCTTACAGGCTTGAGCAGGCGTCACATGTTTTAATTGATCTGAACTATGATTCAAGAAAGGACCACCAGAAGCTGTCAATAAAATTTGTGACACGCCCAATTGTGGTTCTTGGTTGGTTTCAATTTGAAGATAGTTTTGTGGTAGACACTGAAAAATCGCATTATGTTCTGAATCAACAGGAAGCAATAAAGCACCACTTTTTTGCGCGGCTTGCATCATGATGTCACCAGACATCACCAAGGCTTCTTTATTTGCTAATAAAACACGCTTCCCCGCATGTACTGCTGCTAAGGTTGGCAACAACCCTGCTGCACCCACAATGGCCGCCATGACCACATCAACTTCAGGATGCTTAGCAACCGTAATTAGACCTTCTTTATCTGTCAATATTTCAATATTTTTTAGATTTTTTTCTTTAAATACCTTTTGAAGCTGATCCACCTTATCAAAAGGTACAACGACAACTTTAGGCTGATACTGTTTACAAATTTCACCCAACTCTTCGATTCGACTGTATGCAGAGAGTGCAAAGATTGAATATTTTTCAGGATGGCGGTCTAAAACTTTTAAAGTACTCTGACCAATTGAGCCAGTTGCACCCAATATACAAACAGATTGAGACATTTATAAATCTACACCAATAAGTTTTAACACATATAAACCAGCAGCAAATATAGGCGCTGCTGCGAGTAAAGAATCAATTCGATCCAATACACCACCATGACCTGGTAAAACACGACCTGAATCTTTAATTCCAGCTCTGCGCTTAATCATAGACTCAAATAAATCACCGAGTACTGAGCTAAAGACAGTTAATAATGAAAGTATTAAAAACAAAACATGTTGAACAATGGAGAGATTCAAGTATGTGGATTGAACAAAAACAATGATAATAATAGCGGTAACAATACCGCCTATAAGTCCTTCAATAGACTTATTTGGACTCACTTCTGCAGCGAGTTTACGCTTACCGATTTTTCGGCCGACAAAATAAGCGCCGCTATCTGCACCCCACACCAAGAGAAACAGATACATCAACCACCAAGCTGATGCGACCCAAACTTCAAAAATTGCAGTGACAGCAGCACTGATAATCACCAAGCCTAAAATATTAAGCGATTGATTATACCAACCATCATATTGAGGATAACTTCTCACCCATTGAAGGCTGATTAACCAAGTAAAAATTGAGGCACTCCAAAGAATGAGCGCAAGATCATTAAAATATAAGGCTAAGCCAGATACAACCGCAGTTAAGACACCAAAGCATCCTGCTTTTAATTTATTCACTTGTTCAGTCTGGCGAGGCATGAGCTTAAACCACTCATAACCTGCTCCACCTGCAGCGATAATCATCAAAACTAACATTGGATAAATTGATGTGGTTGCAAACATACAACTCAGGACAACAGCCACCAAAACCAACGCGGTAATTATCCGCTCAAACATTATTTTTCTCTATTTTATCATTTAGAATTTGCTCTGTCGTTTTACCAAAACGTCTTTCGCGTCCTAGAAAAACCCCAAAAGCATGGTCCAATTCTTGTGTTGTAAATTCAGGCCACAAAGTTTCTGTAAAATACAGTTCAGCGTAAGCCGCTTGCCACAATAAGAAATTGGACAATCTGTAATCTCCACCCGTACGAATCATGAGATCAACAGCAGGTAAATCCCCTAAACTCATAGACTGACCGAACAAATCAATATCAATATCTTCGACATCTAGTTTCTGATCTTTGACCAATTGAGCCATTTTTTTGGCAGTATGTGTAATATCCCACATTCCCCCATAACTGACTGCAATGGTAAGTATCATGTCAGTAAACTTATCAGTCCTTTGTTCGGCTAGCAACATTAATTCTTGCAATTCTGTGCTTAAACGACTGCGATCACCAATAAATCGAAGACCAATTTTGAATTCTTCCATACGTGGGATCTGTTCACGCACTGTCTCCATCAACAATTGCATCAACAAATCAACCTCATATTTAGGTCGATTCCAATTTTCACTTGAGAACGCGTAAACAGTCAGTGCTTTCACACCCACTTTGCGACAATGTTCAACAATAGGATCTAGGACGTTCTTACCTTCGCGGTGACCGTCACCCGTGGGTAAGTGTTTCTTTTTTGCAAAACGATTGTTGCCATCCATAATGATGGCAACATGTTTCGGA
>JAHLFF010000221.1 GCA_018883945.1 Candidatus Acinetobacter avistercoris | reverse complement strand
ACATAGGCATAATTAGACCAGAGTACATTTTTGGTATCACCTTTGATGTGATTATAATCAAAACGCACTAACGTATTGTCTGTAATCTGATATTTTCCACCCAATGCCGCCCCCCAGGCCAAGAAATCATCATTTCCTTCATGATTGGTCGCTTTTTGCGTTAAAAACACACGCCCTGAAAGTGCAGAACCATTATCAAACTTATAGTTCAGACGGCCTACCGCAGAAGGAATTTTCAGTTTCGCCTTAGCATCCGTGGTAAACCCTTGAGTCCCCGAAGTCGTTACAGTTTCAGCTTTAGAATCTTCTAGGCTAAATGCAAGATTCATATTTTTATCTACGGGATAGCTGAATTTTACTTGTGGAACACGTGTTAACGAACCCCCAACAGAAAGTGATGCATCTACCGTTTCCGGGAAATATTCAACGGCATTGAAGTTTGACCAGGTTTGACCAATTAACCACTGATCATACGTTAAATAGGCATGACGGATACGGAAGGTATCCCGTCCAGCCCCTCCAAAAAAATCCATTTCAACTTTACCGCCAACGCTGTGATCACCCATTTTTGGAGTTTTAAAATTAAAGCCGAATCGCGTTGCATTTAAGGTGCTTTGAAATTTATCCGAATTATTCCCTTCATTTACACTGCCTTCTAAGGGTACGGCACTAATATAGTTATACATGGTGCTTGGCCCTTTGAATTGATAGCTTGCATCTGCACGCACATTTCCATATAGCTCAAATTCAGCACCGCCTTTTGTCACCAGCTGCTTGAGATCAGTTTTTAGAGCTGATTTTTCTTTTAATATTGGCAGCTCGGCAGAAATTTTTTCACTGGCCTGTTTTTGCTGCTGCATTAAAGTCTGCAATTCCTGAACTTGATTTTGCAAATGTGCCACCTGTTCTTCCAGTGTCATTGCTGCATAGCTTGAAGTCGTAATCATTAAAATGGCTAGACCAAGCGCAGGTTGAGCCATGTTACTTAAATATTTTTTCATTCTTAAATTCCATTTTTGTTATAGATTTATCAAATTTTCCTTATTGAAAATCCATTTTTAACGATGCAGCACTCCCTTGATAAATATCAGCAGCGATATTTATCAAGGAAAGTTTTTCATTCATTCTTGAATCTAAAGTTTTTATACTTTTGCACTTTGCTGCAACAAGTCACGAAGTTTGAATTTCTGAATCTTGCCTGAAGGCGTCATGGGTATGTCCTCCCATACTTCCAAACGCTCTGGTAAATATTGATTGGCCAGATTATGCCTTTTCAAGAAATCGACTAGATCCTTTAACACAATTGTGTGAGCCCCTTCTTTTAGCTTCACAATGGCACAGGCTTTTTCGCCCATTCTTTCGTCTGGATAAGGGACTAAAGCGACTGTGGCAATATCTGGATGTAAATAAATTAATGATTCAACTTCGGCAACAGGAATATTTTCACCACCCCGAATAATCACATCTTTTTTACGACCCGCAATACGGATATAGCCTTGCTCGTCCAGATAGGCAATATCACCCGTATCGAACCAACCGTCTTCACTGGTTTCATTCAAATGTGGCCGTTTCATATACCCACCAAAATTCGAACAACTACGAATCATGAGCGTGCCCGATTGATGCGGTGGTAATACCTCTCCGTGATCATCCACGATTTTAACTTCAACACCTGGAAGTGGAAGTCCGTCCGTATTAAATGAACGCTCATCATCATCTTCAGGGCGAGTGGTCGTGACAGCGCCACACTCGGTCATTCCCCAAGCTGAAATGACTTTAACGCCCATGTTTTGACGTGCTTTTTGAACCAGCGTGCTTGGAATTGGCGCACCCGCACATAGGAATAATTTCAAGCTATCTAAAGATTGCTGGGTATCTAATACCGCTTCAGATAAATCATTTAAAAATGGTGTAGAGGCCATCGTAAATGTAACTTCATGCTTATGAATCAAATCGATGGCAGTATTTACATCCCAAACATCTTGTAACACCGCTTTTGCTTTTAACAGTACGGGCATAATTAAGCCGTACATAAAGCCGGTTTGGTGCGCCATTGGCGAACCCATAAAAATCACATCGTCTTTGCTTAAATGTAAACGCTTGGCATACGGTACAATATTGGAAAATAAGGTGTTTGCTGTATGCATTACCCCTTTAGGTTCGCCTGTAGTACCTGAGGTAAACACAAGTTGAGCAATATCGTCAGCAGTGATGGTGACATCATTCAGGGTATTTAAGATTTGCGGGTCATTATCTAGACCGTGATTTAATAATAATTTTTCAAAACTATTCTCACCCTCTCCACCCACTACAACGACGTGCTCTAGGCTTTCAATATTTTTATGTAATTGATAGGCGAGTTTTTCATGGTCAAACTTACGAAAGACTTTAGGTACGATGAGCACCTTACTTTCAGTATGTTTCAACATAAATGAAAGCTCACGCTCTCTAAAAATTGGCATTAACGGATTAAGTACAGCACCTATACGACGACAAGCGATATACAATAAAGTGAACTCCCACCAATTGGGTAATTGGCAAGATACGATATCTTTTTTTTGAACACCTAAACGCTTCAAACCTAATGAAATTTTATTAGCAGTATGGAGCATTTCCCGATAAGTAAAGCTTTTTTCAGATTGATCTTCTATTTTATAACTGACCAAAGCAACTTTATCCGGGTATTGATATACTGCTTCATTCAATGAATCAAGTATCGTTTTATTTAACCAATACCCTTCTTGTAACATTTTTTCCCTGCGTGGGGGTAAAAGAACCGCATCGAAATCCATTCCATAACTCCAATTTATAATTATCCGATTGTTTTATTTCAAATCACAATATCGACATTGGCCACCAAATCTTAGGTAGAGCTTTGCTATATTGCTCAAATAAACATTTGAGCAATTAGAAATAGGACTTTACATAATTTAGTGGCTCTTATTAGGCTGGGACTGCTTTTCGGCCTGCTTTTTTACGTGCAATAATAGTTTTCATAATTTGTGCAGTACCATCACCAATCTGAAAGCCGAGCACATCGCGCATACGCTGTTCCATCACACCTCGATCATAACCGGCATGGCCAAAGGTCAGTAAGCATTGGTGAATCACATCATAAGCCAATTTTGGCCCCCACCATTTACACATTCCGGCTTCGGAGGTGTGCGGGAGATGATTGTCTTTTAACCATAAGGTTTGCAGGCACAATAATCGTGCTGCTTCCACTTGAGTTTCATACTCGGCCAATGGATGCGAAACCCCTTGAAAGGCGGTTAAGGGCTGACCAAAAGCTTCACGTTGTGCCGCATATTCCCAGGCTTCATCCAGGCTGACACGGGCAACCGCCAGAACCTGTAACCCAATTAGAGCACGTGAAAAGTCAAAGCCTTGCATGACTTGCACGAAACCCTTGTTTTCATCACCTAGACGATGATTGACTGGTACACGCACATTATCAAAGAAAATCGAACCGCGACCAATCGCACGCTGACCATGACAATCAAAACGTGTGGTCGTGATTCCCGGCAAATCCATCGGAACCAAGAGCGCCGTTACGCCATGTGCAGCACCTTCAATTGATCCGGTACGGCCAAACACCACCGAAGCATCGGCCTGATCGGCAGCGGAAATAGAAGTTTTTTCGCCATTTAAAACATACTCATCGCCGTCACGTTCGATTTTTAAACGCAAGTTGGCAGCATCTGAACCGCCACGCGGCTCAGTTAATGCGATCGAAAAGATCGCTTCACCCGCCGTCAATTTTTTCAGCCACGACTCAACCACTTCAGGTTGACCATGTTCGGCCAGAATCTGCCCATTTAGGGAAGCAAGCAGGTTGATATAGGAGAAACTTAAATCGGCTTTGGCCACGGCTTCATGAATAATCCCCGCAGCCAGACGCCCCATCCCTTGACCGCCGTACTGTTCAGGCAATTCTGGTGCAATAAATCCCATTTCACCCATTTTTTTAACCAGGTCACGATCAAATACTCGACTCTGATCACGCTCTAAAAAACCGGGTGCAATAAATTTTTGGGCAAATTTTTCAGCCGTTTCAGCTAAGAATTCTAACTCTTCCGTGATATAAGGATTTTTACTCATGACATAGCTCCTTATTTGTAGTACTTACGGAATTCAGGTTGGCGTTTTTCTTTAAGCGCATTTACCCCTTCGCGTGATTCTTCTGTATCGTAATACAATTTCAGTGCATACATGCCCATCCCGGCAATACCTGCCTGATGCGCGGTATCCATATTGAAGCTACGTTTGGCAATCGCGATGGCAGTCGGACTACGCTGACAGATTTCTTCTGCCCAGGCCTGTACTTCCGCATCCAGTTGATTGGCCGGCACACATTTATTGGCAAGCCCCATCTCAACTGCTTCCTGGCCAGTATAACGACGGCACATATACCAGATTTCACGGGCTTTTTTCTCGCCGACAACGCGAGCTAAATATGCTGTGCCATAACCTGGATCCACAGAACCCATTTTAGGACCCACTTGACCGAAAATAGCTTTATCTGAGCAAATGGTGAGGTCACAAATGGTTGCCAATACATTACCACCACCAATCGCATAACCTTGTACCCGTGCAATCACCGGTTTAGGTACATCACGAATTGCCGTATGCATTTCTTCCATCGGTAAGCCAATTGTGCCACGACCATCATAATTACCATCATGTGCAGACTGGTCACCGCCGGTACAGAAAGCACGATCACCGGCACCCGTCAGTACAATCGCACCGACTTCACGGTCATAGCCTGCCTTGTTTAAGGCTTTGATTAATTCATCACAGGTGGTGCCACGAAAGGCATTCATTTTTTCTGGGCG
>JAHLFF010000220.1 GCA_018883945.1 Candidatus Acinetobacter avistercoris | reverse complement strand
GCGTAGCACGTCATCTGGTCAATCTGGAAGTGGTGAATACCTATGAAGGTACTCACGATGTACACGCCCTGATTTTAGGACGTGCACAGACTGGTATTGCTGCATTCTGTAATTAATTGATTTCGTCTCTTCAGGATATTCATTATTGAACATCCTGAATGGATTTCGTATCAAAAATCAATAATTTGAATTAAAAGATTCATCGTGGAACATTCTTGTAAATCTGTGCATTTGCAAGCCTGAAGTTCAAATAAAATACGAGAAAAAGAATAAAGAACCTAAGGTAAATGTAGAGAAATAATAGGATTATCGATGACTCATTTGGGAAAATGAGGGATATGGAAATGAATAATGATATGCAGGCTGGAGCAGGAACGCTCAGCAGAAAATTACCATCTAATGTAGGCACAGCACATCGCATTCATAAAAACACCTGGAAAATTGCATTTGTCTTTGCATTTATTTCACTGGTGATTGATGGCGTCGATATTATGTTGCTGTCATTTAGCTTAACCAGTTTAAAAGCGGAATTCGGTCTTACTTCATTTCAAGCAGGGATGTTAGGAAGTTCATCACTTGCAGGCATGGCGCTGGGCGGAATTACCGGTGGATGGGCATGTGATAAATTTGGCCGGGTAAAAACCATTGCCTGGTCTGTGGTTTTCTTTTCAGTCATGACCTGTATTTTGGGTTTTACTCAAAGTTATGAACAGTTCATGATCCTTCGCTTTATCGGTGCATTCGGATTGGGTTCGTTATATATGGCGTGTAATACGCTCATGGCAGAATATGTACCAACCAAGTATCGTACCACTGTTTTAGGCACCTTACAGACCGGACAAACAATCGGTTATATCGTCGCAACATTAATGGCTGGTGCGATTATTCCAGATCATGGCTGGCGAATGCTGTTTTATGTGACTATTATTCCAGCGGCCTTTGCACTTATTTTCATGCGTTTTGTACCTGAACCTGCATCTTGGCAGGAAGCTAAAATTGAACAGTTTAAACGTAAAGAATTGAAAATTGAGCCTACCCCTGAAACAGTCACGGCAAAAGCACCTTCTGAAAGTGTCTATAAACGTATTTTTGGGCATACCCAGCATCGTAAAATGTTCTTGTTATGGATGAGTACCGCTGCCTTCTTACAGTTTGGCTACTATGGTGTCAATAACTGGATGCCAACCTACTTAGAAACTGAACTGAACATGAATTTCAAGGCGTTAACAGGCTATATGGTTGGTGCCTATACGGCGATGATTCTAGGGAAAATTATTGCAGGCTATGCAGCAGATAAATTAGGGCGTCGGGCAACTTTCGTCTTTGGAACAGTTGCGACAGCCGCATTTTTACCCGTAATTATTTTCTACAATACACCAGGCAATATTGCGTACCTGTTAATTACCTTCGGTTTCCTTTATGGAATTCCTTATGGTGTAAATGCAACCTATATGGCGGAAACCTTCTCGACCGATGTCCGTGGTACAGCCATTGGCGGTGCCTATAACATGGGCCGTTTAGGGGCTGCGATTGCACCTGCGACTATCGGAATTATTGCTGCAGGTGGTTCATTCACCATGGCATTTATCGTGATGGGCGCAGCTTACTTTATTGCCGGTGTGATTCCAGGATTCTTTATCCGTGAACGTCAGTATGACCCGCAGCAATCTTCATTAGTGACGGCAACTGATACAAAAGATAAAACCTCGAGTAGTGTAGCAGTAACCAACAAAACCATTACCGCTAAATAATAAAAATAGCCGGCAGAGTTCGCTGTCGGCATTTGGAGTAGAACATGGGTGCATTACAAGGAATTCGTGTACTAGATTTAAGTCGCGTACTGGCAGGTCCATGGTGCGGGCAAATTCTGGCAGATCTTGGCGCAGAAGTAATTAAAATTGAACGTCCTAAAGTCGGGGATGATACCCGGATGTGGGGACCGCCATGGATGCTAAACAATCAAGGTACTGCAACCCGTGAATCGGGTTATTATCAATCTGCCAATCGTAACAAATATTCAGTTGCTATCGATATTGCGAGTGAAGCAGGACAGGAACTGATTCGGGAAATTGCCAAAACGGCCGATGTGGTCATTGAAAATTATAAAGCTGGTTCATTGGAAAAATACGGCTTGGATTATGCATCTTTAAATCAAATTAATTCAAACTTGGTCTATTGTTCGATTACCGGATTTGGGCAAACTGGGCCACGTGCTGAAGAACCGGGTTATGACTTTATTATTCAAGGCATGTCTGGATTAATGAGCATTACCGGTGAAAAAGATGAACTTCCGGGTGGCGGTGCACAAAAAGTCGGTGTGGCTGTGGTTGATATTCAAACAGGCTTATATGCAACGGTGGCTATTCAGGCCGCTTTACTGGCACGTCAGCATACCGGTCGTGGACAATATATCGATTTATCTTTATTAGATGTTCAGGTAGCTACACTGGCCAATCAGGGTATGAATTATCTCACCACTGGCGTATCTCCAAAGCGCATGGGAAATAATCATCCTAATATCGTGCCGTATCAAACCTTTAAGGCCAAAGATAAAGAATTTATTATTGCTTGTGGTAATGATAAGCAGTTTAAAGATTTATGTATCGCCATTGAGTTGCCTGAATTATTAGAAAATAAAAAATTCCAGCGTAATCAGGATCGGGTTAAGCATCGTGATGAATTGATTCCATTACTGTCAGAATATTTCTTGGCTAAAAATGCACAAGATTGGGTGGCGGCCATTCATGCAGTAAAAGTACCGGTCGGGGTGATTAACTCAATCGAAGATGCATTGAATGAGCCACAAATTAAATCGCGTGATATGGTGGTGGATGTTGCACATCCGTTGAATAGTCAGTTTAAAATGATTGGTTCACCGATTAAGTTATCCGATACACCGGTTGAATATAAGCACGCTGCGCCACAATTGGGTGAACATACTGGGAAAATTTTATCGCAATTTAAAACCCGAGAAGAACTGGCGGTATTACATGCTAAAGGCATTATTGATGGTTCGAGCTAGTACACTTTAATTTAATTATTCTTATCATTTAAGGACTTAGTTAGAAGATATTTATAGGCTTGTCGATAGTTTCAAGTGTTTTCTATACAAACTAAGGAATAGTTGCAGCAAGTAAATGAGGGAATAAATGGAGCTGAAACAATTAAGATATTTTATATCTATAGTCGAATCAGGAAGCTTAGGTAAGGCAGCTCAAAAATTGGATGTTGGAACTTCTGCCCTAAGTCAGCAAATTGCTAAACTCGAAGATGAATTATCGACACGTTTAGCCCTCTAGCTTATATATTGAATACAATTTGATAAGGTTTAAATCCTCCGATCACCGCTTCAGAAATCAACTGGATAAATGCTTCAGTTTTTCCATACGCCATTCACTGATCAAGAGCATCGTAATAAGCCAATCGATTTTCTACAATGATGATACAGGGTGGGTAACCAACTTTTAATAATTCTAAATTTATCAAAAGACGTGATGTACGTTGATTGCCATCAATGGATGGATGCCTACAAAATCTGCATGCACTTTAGCTGCACGTTCAAGCCGATCCGGTGGTGGTTCAGCAGACCAATCCACTTAAGGTTGGGGAGGTTTTAGAGGCGCAGCTCGGAAGAACATCAGGAATTTCAGCTGATCAACCTTTGGTCAGTTGGTTTAAAATTAAAGCCTATAGTGATGGCACATTCAAATATGGTGGTCCCATGATGCATGAGGTTAAAGCGGATATCGGGCCGAGTATATTACTGAAAATCGACAGTATTGAAATTGGGGCAGCTCTTATAAAGCCCAGTTGCTGGATCGTATTTTGATGCTATCCAGATCTTTGACATGGCGGTCGCTTCATACAGCGGACTTTTAGCTCATTCATTCAAATGTTGCAGCTGCCATAGATCACTTTAGCTGAAATCGATAAGTGCTGGCTAAACATGCTCAG
>JAHLFF010000219.1 GCA_018883945.1 Candidatus Acinetobacter avistercoris | reverse complement strand
GTTTTGCTTTACGAAAAAAACCAATGTATTGAATTAAAACTTAAACAACTCTCCCCCTGTACTGAAAATTCATGGCTTCATTCATGACACTGTTCTGAAGTTCTCAAACATTCGTAAAACAGCAATAAGTTTAAAAGCCTACTTTTATATTTTCATACTCGATTATTAACATTCAAACTTTTTAGAAACACATTAAAGCCATTCAAATCGCTCGTTATTTATCCTTTATTTGGTAGGTGTTTGGTAGGTGCACATTCAAATCTAATTATTCAATACTGAGCTCACGGTACAGACGACCGATCACATGAAAATCGATCACATTACAATAATGGTATAAGGAATATCACCATGGCTTTTAAGAATATCTCAGATCAAACCAATGGCTTTTATATCCCATGCGTATCTCTTTTTGGACCAGGATGCTCCAAAGAAATCGGCATCAGAGCGCAAAATTTAGGTGCGAAAAAAGTACTCATCGTGACAGACGAAGGTTTATTTAAATTTGGTGTCGCAGACACGATTGCAAACTACTTAAAAGACGCAAATGTTGATTGTCATATTTTCCCTGGTGCTGAACCTAACCCAACGGATATTAACGTCCTAAAAGGCGTACAAGCATATAATGAAAATCATTGTGATTTCATTATCTCATTAGGTGGAGGGTCATCTCATGACTGTGCAAAAGGAATTGGTTTAGTCACTGCTGGTGGTGGTCATATTCGTGATTATGAAGGCATTGATAAAAGTACAGTGTCAATGACGCCCCTTATCGCCATTAATACAACGGCAGGTACTGCTTCAGAAATGACGCGTTTTTGTATTATTACCAATACTGATACGCATGTAAAAATGGCGATTGTCGATTGGCGTTGCACGCCACTTATGGCGATTGATGATCCAAAGTTGATGATCGCAAAACCAGCGGGGCTTACAGCTGCAACAGGTATGGATGCACTTACGCACGCTGTTGAAGCTTATGTTTCTACTGCGGCAAACCCAATTACGGATGCTTGTGCCGAAAAAGCCATTTCAATGATTAGTGAATGGCTTAGCCCAGCCGTTGCGAATGGTGAGAATATCGAAGCACGTGATGCAATGAGCTATGCACAATATTTGGCAGGTATGGCTTTTAACAATGCATCACTCGGTTATGTGCATGCAATGGCTCACCAACTGGGTGGTTTTTACAACCTGCCACACGGCGTATGTAATGCGATTTTGCTTCCACACGTCTGCGAATTCAACCTCATTGCTTGTCCTCAACGCTACGCAAAAATTGCAAGCTTAATGGGTGTCGATACATCGAGTTTAAGTGTGAATCAAGCTGCATATGCTGCGATTGATGCCATACGAGAATTATCTATCTCGATTGGAATCCCTTCAGGCCTACAAGAACTGAATGTGAAAGAAGCTGATTTGGCGACGATGGCTGATAATGCGCAAAAAGATGCGTGTATGTTAACCAACCCTCGAAAAGCAAATCATGCTCAGGTTGTCGAAATTTTTAAAGCAGCCATGTAAGTTTTTATATATAAGTTTTTATAATAGACTTTTTGCATCAGTCTTAATTCACACAAAACATTCATCATTCTTATTCTTTCATCCTGACCTTCTCTCAAAGAGAGAAGGTTTTTAAATATCAATTTACGGCCACTCAGTCTTCATTTTTTGACTTATGAAAGAGGTCGATTGGTTGAGCTATATAAATTTATTCCTTTATAAATTTTAAGGCGTTAAGAAGGCATTAGAGCGATGGCGAAAGTCTAGTTCTTTACGATTAAAGAATTCATTGTCTTTACTTAGCAGAGAGACTGAATTTTTCAGCTCTTAAACTACTTTTTTCTGACCTCTTTTACTCTTTTTGATCCATCTTTAATGTTGTGAGATTTTTGTTGTGAGATTACTATTGTGAGATTATGGTTCTGAGATTTTAAATTATTTGACAAAGTTTTATCCATCCTTGAGGATAGGATTTAGAATAAAATAAAATGAGTTCCATGATGTCTCAAACACTGAATTCTCAAAATCGAATGGACACATCTCAAGTGAGCCCAGCATATACTCCAGATATTTTAGGGCATGGATACGAACAGCTTACGCTGAATTTCCCCAATGATGATCAAGGTAAAGTGACAGCCACTTTAATTAGAAAAAAAGCAGCACAAAAAACCCATAAAGCAGTGCTCTATATTCATGGTTTTATCGATTATTTCTTTCAAACTGAGATGGCTGAGCAGTTTAACCAACATGATTATGACTTTTATGCGCTTGATTTAAGAAAATATGGGCGGTCATTGATGCCTCATCAAAAACCCTATTTTGTTATGGACTTACGGGAATATGATGCTGAAATTACTGAAGCACTTAAAATCATTCAACATGAAAATCACGACTCTGTTGTTCTGAGTGGACATTCTACAGGTGGTTTAATCACGACCTTATATGCCGCACATTATCCAGAGCATCCTCTGATTAAAGCGTTGTGGGTGAATAGTCCATTTTATGACTTCAATATGCATCCATTAAAGAAAAAAATTGCACTGCCTTACTTAAGTCATTTAGGTAAAAAGTTTCCTCATCTTAAATTTCCCAGTGAACTCAATAAATTTTATGTACAAAGTCTGCATCAAAAATTTCATGGCGAGTGGGATTTTAATTTATTGTGGAAACCGACGACCTATCCAATGGTCTACATCAGTTTTGTGCATGCGATTTTTGAAGCACAAAAAGAAATTCATCAAGGCACTAAACTGAGCATTCCAACATTGGTCATGTGTTCTGATAAAACCAGAAATCCGAAAAAATTTAATCAAGATGCGCAAAGTAGTGATGTGATTTTGGATGTTCAACAAATCCAGAAGTGCGCAAATGAATTACAAGGTCATATCAATGTCATTACAATAAAGGATGGATTACACGATTTGGTGCTTTCAGAACTTAAAGTTCGAACTCAAGTATATAAAGAACTTTTTAACTGGTTAGCACAAACGAAAATATAAGATTCAGGAATTCCCGACATAAAATCCTTTTTTACTCTCTGTATAAATATTTAATC
>JAHLFF010000218.1 GCA_018883945.1 Candidatus Acinetobacter avistercoris | reverse complement strand
ACACGGATGAGTATATTTCAGAAATCACTCAACGTTTGAATCAACGTCCAAGAAAAAGACTCGGCTTTAAAAGTCCGAGTCAGGTATTATGCCAACAACATGGTGTTGCACTTCAAACGATAATCTAAGTGATTAAAAACAAGATAGTACAATCTTGATCAATCAACAAGATGAATTAGATTCTAAACTCAATAAAATTTCTTTATTTTTTAAGCCACCAGCAAAACCGACCAATTTTCCATTCGCTCCGACGACACGATGACACGGCGCAATAATGGAAATTGGATTTTTACCATTCGCCGCACCGACAGCGCGTACTGCTTTAATGCTACCAATTTGGGCTGCAATTTGTTGATAACTACGGGTTTCAGAATAAGGAATGGTGAGTAAAGCTTGCCATACTTTTTTCTGAAATTCAGTTCCTTCAAATTCTAAAGGCAAATCAAATTGTTTACGGGTCCCGATAAAATATTCTTCTAATTGATTTTTAGCCTTGATTAAAATGGGATGATCTGGCTGTTCAACCCATTCGGCTAATCGAACGCGATTGGGATTTTCATTCTCCCAGAGGACTGCAACCAAAGCATGATCATTCGCCACAAGTTTTAACAAACCCACTGGAGAAGCGATTTCTACAAAAGAAAGTTTCATCAACTTCTCCATTAAATTATGGTCTAAAAATCATGATCTAAAAATTATGGTCTAATTACAATTCTCATTATGTTGAAGACAGTTTCATTAAAACCAATCCTGAAACAATCAATACCGCAGCGAACATACGCATTGCTGTTGCTGGCTCATTTAGAATAAAGATACCGACCAAGAATGAGCCTATCGCACCAATACCAGTCCAAATCGTATACGCTGTACCTAAAGGTAAGGTTTTCATGGCATATGCGAGAAGACCAAAACTTAAAATCATAAAAAATATAGTAATAACGCTTGGGGTAAGTTTGGTAAATCCATCGGACATTTTCATCGAATATGCCCAAATAATTTCAAAAAAACCTGCAAATAAAAGAACGATCCAAGCCATAACGGCGACTCCAAATAAAATCATTGAGTCAGGTCGTCCTGACGTTTTTTCTTGATTTTTAATCTATGGATAATGACGAATATTGAAGCGCTTTGCTTAAGGCAACTATATAAAATAGAAGCTCATCAAATTCACAACGACATCGCTAAACCAGAATTATGAAAATCAAGGGAGGTCGTTCCCCCTCTTGTCCAGATCAAATATTTTTAGAGATGTTATTCATTTGTTGAAAAGTTATCTAATGAGATAATGTCTAGTTCAAATACTTGTCTGAATAAAATAATAGCAAAAAGCGTGATGCAATTCAAAGTTCATTCAACACAATTTTACTTAATGCTTTACTAAGCTTACATTTTATATTTAAAGATAAATTTTAACAGCTGCTCTTAATTCATTAAAAACAGCTGGTTAAAAGCACATAAAACTTAAGTTTTTAAGTCCTGACCTCTCATCTTAATCGATTAAATTTATAAGATCAAAATTGATATTAAAATTTCAATCTTAAAACTTCAACCTTAAACCTAGACCATAAAGCCAGTTTTTCTGAGAGATTTGATGCTGCATATTTTTCTCCAAGGTTGACTGCTTATAGGCATATTCAATGCTTGCATAAGGCATCAATTTTTTAGTGATTTCATAGCGAACTTCTAAACCCAACGCTGCTGACTCAAATCCTTTTTTTTTGGCTTGCTCAGATTGATCACTGAGCACCAAATCTGCGTTAAAAAAAGGTTTAAGAATGAACTTTTGAGTCAATAAAAAATCTCGCTCAATTTCCCAGGCCAATGACACTTGCTGCTCTTTACCTAGATATAGATATACATTATTTTCAAAAAAATAAGGCGCTAATCCATGCAGCCCTAGAACTACCTTCCAATGATCATCATTGCGTTTTTTGTCATGTTGAGAGCTATACTGCAATCCTAGCTGAGCATCCCAAAAATCACTAATACTCCTACTGTATAAAAGCTTCGTATCAAATTCAAAAGATTCAGACTCTGCTTTTATCCCATGATATTTTATAAAAATTTTATTTTCATCTGTACCTACACGCGTCTCCAAGTCTACTTTGAACCCTACGTCACCATTCTCGTTTAGAACACCCGTTTGATTAATCTCAGTGGATTGATAAATTTGTCCACCGTGATCATTAAAATGATTTGTATCCTTAGAATGATCAGAATGACTCAACACACGATCGGTATTTAATGAGGGATGTTCAATATGATCGCTGCCAGTTTGGGCAAATACAAAACTATTGATCAACAACAATGATCCAGAGAGAATCGCTTTAAATCCCGTTTTAGTTTTAACGAGTGATAAGGATATAACTATTGGTTTAGTGATGTTCATGCAGCTCTCCATCGTCACTTTTAGAGTGCTTGAAAGGAAGAGGCTGACTTAGAGCGTCTCCTTCTACATTCGCAACGATAAGCTTGGTCATCATTCCAGCTGTCATGTGATATAACAAATGACAATGAATTGCCCATTCGCCCAATTCATCTGCGGTTAAGAGTGCGGTGACTGTTTTGCCCGGAGCAACAACAACTGTATGTTTATTGGGAATTTTACTGACACTTTGGCCATTTTCTAATTGCATAAACATGCCATGTAAATGCATTGGATGCGCCATCATACTTTCATTGATAAATTTTAAACGAATCCGTTCGCCATACCTGACATGCAAAGGTTGTGCTTCATTAAATTTTTTACCATTGATGGTCCAAATATATCGCTCCATAGTCCCACCTAAACGAATTTCCAATTCTCGCGTTGCAGGTCTTAAATCTGTCTGAGTTCCCAGTATACGCAAATCACTATATTGCAAGGCTTTATGTCCAGTGGGTGTATCAGCATTTGCCCAACCTTGCACAGTATCCAAAGTTGGAGATGCATCATTTGAATGTGAATCTGGAGTACTGATTTGAGATAAATGCGCATGAGTATTGAATTGACTGATCTGATCCGCTGATTGATCTTTCATTTTATGCTTAACACGATCAGAAGAACTCTGATTATATTCATGATTTACTATTGTTTCTTGCTTGTCCTTAGAAGAGCTCTCTTTCACATCCATTTTTGGATGGTTTGGAGAGTCCATTTCCAATTGCGAAATGCGCTGCGGTTTTTCAATTTCTACATCATAATTGCCACTCTCATGTCTATGTTGATCTGATTCTCCATGCCCCATATCTTCCATGGTTAGTAGAGCTCGAGCGCGACTTTTCGGTATATTTATTTGATATTTTTTTATCTGTTCTTTATTTGATATTTTTTTGCTTGTTTCATCGTGACGCTGTAATAGACCGATTGCAAAACCAGATCGATCGATTGACTCTGCCTGAATCTGATAATGCATTGCCTTGGGTTCAATAATCACATCATAGGTTTCGGCAGCACCTATTCGAAACTCATCTACGGTAACTGGTTCAATCGGTTGTCCATCTGCACTCACCACAGTCATTTTTAAATTAGGTATATTGACGTCAAAAAATGACATTGCTGATGCATTGATAAATCGTAATCTTACTTTTTCATGTGCTTCAAAAACACCTGTCCAATACTGTTGGTTCGTTTGACCATTGATCAAAAAGGTATAACCACTCACATCAGAAAGATCGGTTTTTAGCATACGCATTTGATTCCACATGCTTCGATCTTGCCATGTCGACTTCAAACCCTTACGTTGTATCTGTTGCATTACGTCAAAAACAGTTTCTCTCTGATCTTGATAAAATTCAGCAGATTTTTTTAAGTTACGCATAATTTGCTGACTACTCGACTCATGAAAATCGGAAAGCATGACCACATAATCACGCTGTGTTTTCTCATGTTCAGCTAGCGATTTGTTTCCTTTTGGATATATCACCAAAGCACCATACAAACCGTCTTGCTCTTGACCTTTCGAATGGGCGTGATACCAGTAGGTTCCACTTTGTCGGACTTTAAAACGATAGACAAAATGTTCATTTGGTTTAATGCCCTTAAACCCATTGAAACCAGGTACTCCATCCATTAATCCAGGCAACAATAAACCATGCCAATGGATCGAAGAGTCTTGGTTTTTAAGATGATTGTATACGTGAATAATCGCTTCATCACCTTCTTCAAATTCAAGTTTAGGCGCTGGAAACTCCCCATTTACGGTGATTTTTTTGACTGTTTTTCCAGTCAAATTGATGGATGATTCGGCAATATGTAATTTATATTCGCGAACTTGTGCAATCGCTATATTACAGTTGAAAAGATATAGCCCGATAAGTAGGCTGTATTTAAAATATTTAGACATGACTTAACCTTATTGTGCAAAAAATTGTGCAAAATGAATTTTTTGGAAATAAGTTAAGTTTTAGGAGGACGTAAGATTTCTTGCCAAAAGCCGATTAAATTTTGGGCAAAATATTGCGGGTATAAGGTCTCTATATTTTGATTCGAAAACTCAAATTGCAAATTTTGCGTATTTACCAATGTAACTAAGCTTTGACAGCTCATTTGTGCACAATCATTACATTGGGTTTTAGATAGCGTAATGTGATTATTTTGACAGTGTTTTTTTGAATCTAAGACATCATGTTCTAAACGCAAAGAACCATGATGCTCATGTAGAATATTTTTTTGCGAGCTATGTTGATTGGACAGCGCTGATTTAGGGTTTAAAGCCGCATCATAACAGTCTGCTCTCACATTCGCAGCAATGGATTGACGCTCTGGTTTGTCTTGATTCTCTGCAACCGAAGTATGTAAGACGTTGCTTATAGGACTCATCATTGAAAGTAAAGATTGTGCTTGTGCGAGAACAATACTACTCCAGCCCATAATCAAAACGATGAGAATGATGAAGCAACGCTGTTTTCTGTGCCGATGCAAAAAGCTCAAATCAAATTCAGTCCTTGGGGTTTTTGAACAACATCACGTAGTTAGTGAATAATACATTTTCAGCGCATTTAGAATAAATCATACTATTGATGTGAGCCAGTAATACTACTAGGCGATTTAAATTGTTAATTGAAATGAGTGGTCCATATAAAACAATCAACCACATCACCCAACTTAATAGTTCATTAAGATCAATTCCGACTTATCATGAATGAAAATCTAAATTTTAATAGATCTGAATTGTTAATTTAATACTCGTGCTAAAGCTTTCTGTTCTAAACTCATTCCTCAAAAAAAACATTAAAATATTTATTTAAATTCATTTGAACATCAAAATTAGGATAACTAAGAATTAGATATGCTCATTAGCCGAATTTTTCATTCATAGTGTGCATAAAAATTTCAGGCCCAAAATGATCATTCGAAATCTATTTGTTATTTTTTAAGCGGCTGAAAAGTCAAATTCTGAAGCCTTTGAATCATGATTCACTGTGAGTTATATATTCAAAAAAATAAAAAAAAAGGACTCAATTGAGTCCTTTTTATACAAATTTAGTCTAATTAATAATCCATTCAAACACAACAGCTTAATTAATACCCAACTTATCCCATGTGTTATCAACATAGATATCTACAAACTTAACCACAAAGTTACCCACAGATCTTGAGTGTTAATTCAATATTTACTATAGCTCGACTGAACCTACTTTTGACAATTCTAAACGCATTTCATCAATCACAGATTTATAATCAGGTTTACCAAAAATAGCCGAACCAGCCACAAACATATCTGCACCCGCTTCAGCGATTGCACGAATATTTGCAGGCGTCACGCCACCATCAACTTCTAAACGAATATCTCGGCCTGATGCATCAATCAATTGACGTGCTTGGCGTAACTTATCTAAAGTCATCGGGATAAACTTTTGACCACCAAAACCAGGGTTTACGCTCATCAATAAAATTTGATCTACTTTATCTAAAACATAGTCTAGATAATGTAGCGGTGTTGCAGGATTAAACACTAAACCTGCTTTTGCACCACCCGCCTTGATCAATTGTAATGAACGATCGATATGATCTGAGGCCTCTGGATGGAAGGTAATAATGTCTGCGCCTGCTTCAATAAAATCGCCAATCATACGATCTACTGGAGATACCATTAAATGCACGTCAATCGGGGCTTGAATACCATATTTTTTTAATGCCTTACATACACCTGCACCGAAAGTCAGATTAGGTACATAGTGATTGTCCATCACATCGAAATGTACGACATCAGCACCAGCTGCTAAAACATTTTCAACTTCTTCACCTAAACGGGCAAAATCTGCAGACAAAATAGAAGGTGCGATTAAAAATGGCTTGGACATGACAGAACCTTGCTCAGAGTTGTGTATTGAATAGCATGATTATAACAAACTTAGACCTCGTTATTATTTTCAATCCGATCATTTTAATCATCAGTCCACTACTCTGTTGAATTCAGTTTCTGCAAAGCTGTGTTCTATAGATCTTAAGGCAAAGATAAGTTAAGTCTGTTAAGCTCATGCTCAATAAAAATATTGATGAGTACATATCTATGAAAAGTTCAGCGAATATTGCGATCCTAGAAGCTAAACGGATCGCTAAACGCTTGCTCAATCATTGGAAGCATAAATTCGAAGTGGCAGAAAATGAAGATCAATTCAGTATCTTTATGCCAAAAGCAACAATCGTGCTCACGGCACAAAGTGATCAGTTATTGGTTCAAATTATTACTGATGATGCAGACAATACGAATCTGGAAAATGTGGTGCTAGACCATTTAAATCGTATGGCACAACAAGAATTTCAAGCGAATTGGACTCATACCGCTTGAATTAATACCATATGAAATTGAAAAAAATTTTATTGAGAGCCATCGCATTGATACACAATCAAAACGATGGCTTTAATGTTTTATTTTGAAGAATGTTCCAGCTGAAAATCACGAACCATTTTTATTCTTTCTTTGGTTGCAGGATGACTCGATAAGCCTTTTAACCAAACGGCTTGATCCTCATCCTCTTCCGCTTTTTCACTCATTCTCTGTAAGAAGTTTGCAAAGTTTGAGGTTGCTAATTGTTTACGGTGCATCAGTTCAAGTGCATACAAATCGGATTGTCGTTCAAATTTACGCGAATAACCGGCACTCACTAGTGCAATTGGTAAAGTGGTCATAAGGTCTGAACTGTCACCCGTAATCGCGATATAAAGCACGCTAAAACCTAAGCTTGACAAAGCTTGTTGTAAACTATGCCGATATAACAAATGCCCTTGTTCGTGAGCCAACACCCCGATCAACTCATCATCATTTTTTGCCAAATGAACCAATTCATCAGTCAATATAATGGTGTTGTTTGGGAGAGCCAAAGCATTTGCACCCAGCTCACCTCCACCACGAAATTTTAATGTGGCTGGTTTATTTTCTGCAACTAACTTTAAATACTGTGCACGGATTTGATCTTGGCGTATCTGAGGAAGCTGAGTAACTTCAGTATACTTCTCGAGATATTCTTCAGCCTGTCCACCAATGCGATTTAACGTATTTTCAGGCAACTGGAATGCAATCATTTTTGATGCGGATGGAACCCCCCATTTAATGACCGCAAAACCTAGTGCCAAAACAAAGATCACACTAAAAATAATTAGTGATGGCGTGCGCTCAAGTTTCCAAACTTTATGGTGAAAGCTTTTATGCTCTACAGGCACCCACTCGGGTAAAACTTGCTGCTGCAATTCAATTCGAGCATCATTTTCCAACTCGATAATCGGATTACGCTGTCCAATCGTACCCAATAAAGTCATTTGGTCAGCATGATAACGTTGGCTCTTCCAAACACCATTGTCTTGATATCTCACCACAATATGTTCGTCATCAACATACTGCATACTGGCTTCATAGGGCTTAGAAATCACCCCATCGTAGTAAATAACAGAAACAGATTGCTTCAATTTCTAAACTCCGATTTAAAGTGAAATATCGAGATCAAAAATATCACTAATTTCTTCAGCAATCGCATTGTGATCGCTTTGAGCAATATTGATCATTAAGTTTGGATCATCATGTAGAGTCAGTGTTAATGACTCAATTTGATAGCGGTATAGTCGAATGGCAGCCCAAGCCGATAACATGCCTAGACTAAAAATCTTAGCCAGCCAATTCGATGCCACGATCCAAGCATAACGCCATTGATTGGCTTCAGTTTTAAACTCACTATTATTAAGCGTTGTGCTGCTCCAAGTCGTGATAAAAATTCTCGCTTGAATCAGTGGACCGATAAAAAGTAAGCCCACAGCGTAAACCGCGAAAATAATAGACGTTAAAAATACATCGGTGTTCAGCCCAGATACAGTGACGAATAAAAGAATCAAACAGAGTGCTAAAATGCCCCAAAACATAACAATAGGTACATAAACAGCACGCATATATTGGGGCCAGTCGTTATTTAACTTAAACTTGAGTTGCCCGACATATAGATGATCGATGGTATAGCGCTTATATAGCCAAATTGCCACAGGACTAAAAATGCCGAGCGTAAAAATCACAATCAATGCAGCATAAAAAAATTGTATATACGCTTGCTTCGTGGTCCCTTCAAAGTAGAACCGACTATTTCCAAACTTACTATTTCGCGCATTAAAACGAACCGTCGCACGGACCAGCCAAGGCATAGCCAAATAAATAAACAACACACCAAAAGCAGCAATCGCCATATCCATATAAGATGCAATTGCGAATACAGCCCATATACTTAATGCAATTAAACGACCAATTAAAATTTTAGTGGGTATACCCGTAAAATCAAAAAAACGATGAAAAAATTCACTGTTATTATAGAAGTAGCGTAAGCGTCTTACTTTCGCCCAAGGCGCATATAGACTCAGTGTAGCGATGGTTAATAAAATATTGACGATCCAAATACCGAAATACTCCATGGCTTTACCATGGAATCGGAATTTAAACTCTCGCCCCATATAAACAGGTTGATTAAATTCAGCATCCGACAATGGAAATGGTGCATTAGAATCGGGCAAGTCGGTTGATGGATGAGTATCAGAAGTAGGCTGCATATTATTATTCTCTAATATGATTCATTATAAAAATGGTTATTAAATTGTCATACGTTGTTTAATTAAAATTAAATCTTAATTTTTTAAAAACAAAATGATGAAAACTAATTATTTAAGCTTCATCATTTTAAATATAATCTTACCTTATTTATTCAATTGTAATGCGTGAAATTGGAGATGTTCATCCATAAACGTTTGAATGAAGAAATATCCATGATCATAACCTTCGTGCTGTCTTAAGATGAGTTTCTGATTCACTTGCTCACAAGCTTTGATCATTTTATCAGGGTTTAACTGACTATAAAATTGATCATCCAAACCTTGATCGATGAGAACTTCATCGAATAATGCACCTTTACTCAATACCAACTGCATCGCATCATGTGCATGCCAATTATTTTTCTCTGCGCCTAAATAAGCGCTAAAAGCTTTTTCACCCCATGGGCATTCACTCGGCGCGCAAATTGGAGCAAATGCAGAAACCGATTTGAATTTTTCAGGATATTTCCATGCCAAAGTCAAAGCACCATGCCCCCCCATACTATGCCCAAAAACACCAATCGCACTTGATAAAATAGGCAATTGTGACAGTAATAGTGGATAAAGTTCTTGGATTAAATAGCTTTCCATCTGAAAATGTTCAGACCAAGGCATCTGCGTCGCATCGATATAGAAGCCTCCCCCTTGTCCAATATCCCAAGAGTCACCCTGTTCAACTGTATCACCACGAGGTGATGTATCTGGACTAATTAAAATCAATCCCAATTGTGCTGCCAATCTTTGTGCATGTGCTTTGACCACAAAAGTTTCTTCAGTACAGGTCAGTCCAGCGAGATAATACAATGCTGGACAAGAATGACCTTTTAATGCTTGAGGAGGCATAAATACTGAAAATTTTGTAGCGCCTTTCAAATAATTTGATTCAATTTGATAAGTGCGTTGTTCGCCTTCAAAACATTTATTTTTCTGAATAAGTTGCATATTATTGCTCACTCTATGGATTAGCCTTTACAACGGCTTCAGTATTCAAATTTAAATTATTCAATTCAACACGCTGATTTTGACTTTGAGACTGCGTGCTTTGCTGAGGAAATAAGCGCTGCTCTAGTTGCGGAAGCATGATTTCCATATTTTTACCAATGACCCATTGTGGTTCAGATGCTGGAAATCCTTGAGCTTGCTCCCAGGTAGCTATTGTAATCGTTGCTTCATCAAATGCTGCTTTTAAACTGCTCTTTTCTCGCATCGCTTGATCAAAAAAAGCCCGTCCAAAATAAGTATAATCAGATTCACTCGAACAGCCAAAAGAATCGCGATCCGCAGCTGATGCAGTAATAATCAAAGTATCTGGTGATTGTAAAGCAGGAATAAAACTACCTGAATAACACGCTGAAATAACGATCACTTTCCATCGAATACCCGACTTATCTAATGTCGCTCTTAACCATTTAGGATCAACATCATCTAAATCAATCGGTGCGTTTTCCATTTGGAATTGATTGGCCAAACCGTGTGACGTCATATATAAAAATAAGACGTCACTTTCACGATTCATTTGTGAACCAATGCGTTGTAGCGACAAATCCATGCTGGTTTTAGACGCCAACGGAAATTCAGTACGCGTCGCAGGGTTATTAATCAAGGCAATAGATCGACCATAGGTTCCAAATCGGGTGTCGAATTGTTCACGAATACGTTCTATTTCAAGCTTAAAAACATCTTGATAGCTCGCTCCTGCCACACCCATGAAATACCAATGTGTAGCGGCGAATTCACCAAATTTAATTTGTTCAAGTGACTGATTGAGTAGGCGACTCTGCGCATAAAAAGCCTGCTCAGAAATAGAGGGAGCAGTTTCTTCAACTTTCCAAATTGGTTGGCTCTGAGATGAAATTTGCCAAACAAATAGGGTAATAAACGTTCCGAGCATAATCAGCAAACGTTCCCACCAAGGCCATTTTAACTCACGGGAGAATACCCAAATGACAGCCAAACTCTGCCAAACAAATAACAGAGAGAATATATTTTGTAATTGATCAATAAAAAAATTAGGTTGATAATCGAAATTGTTAAAATAATATTGAATAAGGCACTGAAAAAAAACAATATATGTATCTAAAACCAACCACAATAACGCTGGAACCAACATCAAACGAGGATTATTGGTTCGTTGTGATAGAAAGATACCGACAATTAATGCAATAAATGGCCACAGTGCATAACTGACCAAACCCTGAGAGTTAAATTCACCTGAACCATTTGAGAGTAACCAACTGAACAACGAACTCGCACAACCGCCTAAAATCCCCCAAAAAATCAATTGAAGAATCGATGGTCTTACGATTTGCAGTGATTTACGTGAACCCAGAAATAACCACATACCTGCACGTTGGTTACTTTTTAAATCATGCCAAAAGTTAATCGAGGGTTTCAGATCTATCATAAGGGTTCAGTTTTACAGAGGCTTGTATCAGCTTTTCTAGTGTATGCTCGGTTAAAATTTTATCAATAATAGTTTTAACTATATATCAGTTTTTAGACTATTATTGAGCCACTTACCAAATTACTCAGAAATACCCTTCTGAAAATAGGCATCAAATCTGCAAGCATCACCCTGCCATTGATGGTCCGTTTTTTGATCAGCCAAAAATACGGCCAACCGTGGACGTTTCACGACAACACGTTTTGCTATTTTTCGTGCAAGTTCGAGTAGATGATCACCTAAATCCATTTCACCATCTTCAGGTAATAACATGTGTAAAAGCTGCATTTGTTTTTTGACTTGCGCCTGCTTTTTAATTGCATTTTGATTTTGATCTCGCTGTGGAAACATCGGGTCGAGATAAACCACATCAATGACATTTTTAAGCTCAATTTGAGACTGTAAATAATCCGCAGAATCAGAAAAAATCAAATCAATACGCGATACTATTGTACTGAGGAAAGGATCATTTAGAGCTTGTACTTTAGTCGACTCTAATAAAGTAAATAGAATCGGATGACGTTCTACCAAAGTGACTTGTGCACCCAAATGTGCCATTAATAAGCTGTCATGTCCAAGACCTGCTGTTGCGTCTATAAGCTTAGGCTTTTCACCTAAATTACATGCCCGCGCAATCATTTCCGACTTTAAACTGGCGCGTTTTAAACGTCCAATCTCAGCTTTCCAATCAGGCTGCATTTTCATACCATTGGCACAAAGCCATAGGCCATCAACATCAACACAAAGTGCTAAGGCTGGGTTAAATCGTAGGAAGCGTGCATTGAGTTTTTCTACGAGCTCAATATTTACCGCCACCCCACGAGCAGAAAGCACATCAGAATACTGCTGTGCTTGTTCTTGAAAGTCATGTTCTGCAAATAAGCGTATTTCGCTTACCATAGCTTCCAACCTGTAAATGCAAACAATAAAATCAATAATCCTGACGCGATTCGATACCATGCAAAAACCATGAAATCACGTTTAGCCACATATGCAACCAATACTCGAATGAGAACCAATGCAGATACAAATGAAACAATTAAACCTGTCGCCAACACAGCCCAATCTTGATTGGTTTCAAAAACATCATAACTTTGATAAAGATCAAGTAAGCCAGCCCCGATAATGACGGGAATCCCAAGAAAAAATGAAAACTCAGTGGCTGCTTTACGAGAAACCCCTAAAAACATTGCACCAATAATTGTTGCGCCAGAACGTGAAGTCCCTGGAATTAAAGACAACACTTGAATCAAGCCAATCCACATCATGTCTTTATAGCTGATATTTTCAACTTCTTGCGATTTGATCACCGGCGGATTTTTTTCAATCCAAATAATAATGAGACCACCGACAATTAAACCGATCGCAATCGCGATATCGTTAAATAAAAATGCCTTAACGGTTTGACCCAACGTTAAACCAATAAAAACAATGGGTATGGATGCAAGAATAAGACCAAAACCGAGCCTACGCCCTTTTTCTTCGCCTGTGATCATGCCTGTCGCAGCACCCCAGAGTCGAGCCCAGTATTCATAGATTACCGCTGCAATTGCACCCATTTGAATCGCGACAACAAAGACATCACTTTTTTCTTTAGTCCAAAAGTTCATGAGTTCTGATGCCAGAATCAAATGCCCTGTACTGGAAATAGGTAAAAACTCAGTAATACCTTCAACAATACCCATAATTGCTGCTTTGAGCAGCAGTAAAAGATCCATATAAATTCCTAATTATGATTTGCCTTGTTCTGGAATTTTTTTCCACGCATTGTCACGTAAATAGACAGGCAATGCATATTCTGCACTGACCCATTTTTCTTCTAAAGCTTGAGTACGCGCAATACTGGCAATATCTTCAGCAGAGGCGGTTATTTTTAAATGTTCTACTGCATTTGGATCGACTAAAGCTGAGCCTGAACCAATTAAAGTAAATTTTTGATACGTCTGTGCGTCACTGTAACTGAGTAATTGTTCTTCATCCACAGCTTGCATAATATATTGATCATCAAGTTGATAACTTGCGATATACACTTCGTTCATACGTGCATCAAGCACAGCTGTTACTTTTTCTAATTTTAATTCGCGATAAGCTGCTTGTGCCAAAGCTTGCAATGTCGAAACAGGAATCACAGGCAAATCATTTGACCATGCCAATGCCTGAGTCACAGCAGCATTAATACGGACACCACTGAATGAGCCAGGTCCACGACTAAACGCGATTGCCGTCAGGTCAGAAACCAATATTTCAGCTTGATTTAATCCCTGCTCGATCATTGGTAAAATGGTCTGAGTCTGTGCTTTAGCACGATCATCACGTTGAAAATAAAGCGTCTGATGTTCATCTATTAACGAAACTGAGCACTGCTCATTGGCAGTTTCTAATGCAAGCAATTTCATGCATAACCCTATCTACGTTAAAAATGAGGCCTATCATACTCCACTCATTTTGATCACGCGAGAGGTTCTCTGTGATGTTTTGATGTTATTTATCTACATGCTACACATCACAGCTCAGCCTAACCCAACAACAATGATTAACTGAATACTTCGTTAATATTTTGTGTAAATATCGTCTATTAAAACTCAAACTTTTCTAAATGAATGAAATTTTTATAATGTTCTGCATAATGCATCGCACTAAGTTTCAATCTAGCTTCAGCAAATTCGTCTAAAGTTTTAACCACCTTACCCGGCGAACCCATAACCAATGAATTATCTGGAATTATTTTCCCTTCAGGAATTAAGGCATTTGCACCAATAATACAATTTTTGCCAATCACAGCATTATTCAAAATCACTGCATTAATACCAATTAAGGTATTATCTCCAATCGTACAACCATGCAGCATCGCCTGATGTCCAATGGTGACATAACTACCAATCTTCAATTCAATACCAGGATCTGTGTGTAAGACTGCATTTTCTTGGACATTACTAAAATCACCCAAGCTGATTTTACAATTATCTGCACGGACTACCGCTCCAAACCAGATACTCACCTGACGACCGAGTTCAACATCACCAATTACCGTTGCTGTTTCAGCGACCCATCCATCCCAAGGTTCGTGTATCGCTTTCGGTGTATTTCCCTGAAATTTATACATCATGTTGATCTTCCTTTACATCATTTTCTATTGATCACATTTTTATATTTGATCTAGCTTGTATTTAAATCAAGTTTAATTTAATCACTTATACTTTAATGATTTTCACTTTAATGATTTTTAAATACAGCCGATTTAAAGTTTGGCGAGTTTAATAAAAAAGGCCAATTCTTTTTATAATTGAGCCCGTATTGAAACAGCGACATAATAATTCTTGCTGTTAGCCCCCAAACCACTTCATTTTCAATTCTTAAACTCGGGAAATAAATGGATTGTCTCGCCAACCGAACTTCATATGGCGTCGGTGGTGTTTGCATCATATCTCGAATTGAAGCAAAGAAAATACGATCGATTTCACTGGGCTGCGCAATCAAATTGACTTGTGGTGGAATCAGTCCAACCACGGGTTTGACTAAAATCCCAGTCTTTGAGCGCTCCATCGGTAAATCACCCAGCAAGGTGACATCAAATGGATTTAATGCTGTTTCTTCCCATGCTTCTCGTAATGCAATCACGATATTACTGGTATCATTCTGATCACGTTTCCCACCAGGAAAAGACACCTCTCCCGCATGGTTATTCATATAAATGGAACGACGTGTCAATAATATTTTAGGATCATCTTCATTGGTGATTGCGATGAGAACGGCCGCATGTGCATTTTGAACTCGTTTTGAAAAACGTAACCGTTGCTGTAAAAGTTGTGTTAAGGACTGATCCATCATACGCAATAACTCGAATCCATTTTTTATTCTTCTCTCATCATATATGAAATTTTGCAGATAAGGCTATAAATGATGCGAAACTAATTTATTTCGGTTATGCTGAACTACCACATATTTTTCAATGAAGACTATGCCTTTTTGCACGGCCTGCGGACAACCGACATTAGATCAGATTCCACTAGGTGACCATAAAGTTCGCCAAGTATGCACGCATTGTAACGCGATATCTTACGTCAATCCTAAAGTGATTTGCGGAACACTTGCAATTTGGCAAGACAAGGTTCTACTGTGTAGGCGTGCCATCGAACCCCGATATGGCTTATGGACACTTCCTGCAGGCTACATGGAATTATTAGAAACCATGGAACAAGGTGCTGCTCGTGAAACTCGTGAAGAAGCTGAAGCAGAAGTTGATATAGAACAACTTTATTGTATGTATAACATTCCACGAATCGGTCAAATTTATGTCCTGTTTAAAGCGGCTTTAATTGACGGTCAATTTGGAGCAGGTGAAGAAACCATTGAAAGTCGCCTCTTTGAGGAACATGAGATTCCATGGAATGAATTGGCTTTCCCAAGTGTAGAAAGAACTTTGAGGCATTATTTTGAAGATCGTAAGAACCAACATTTTCCTACACATCTTGAAACTTTAGGTACGCGCTTAGATTTAACAGGATAAAACAATTTATCTGTTTCCAGATTTAAAAAATCCAGCAATATGCTGGATTTTTTAATTTTAAAATAAGTTTCAATTCATCAAGATTTAGTTTTAATTTGATAACAACTTGGTAGAAATACGTCGATCGTACCATTTTGGCGTTTTGCTAACTCTAATTGAGAAGTTGTAAGATTAGCTGGGTTGGCTGTGTTGTAAATATTTTGAAAAACACTTTGCATATTTACCCATTGTGCTGCAATGCTATTGGTACTACCAAAATCACTAATATTAATACCAGAAGCCGTACTATTACTCACAATCAAATTTTGTAAATTCAAACGAACACCACCTGAAAATAATGTAGAAACATTATTACCCTGTTGTGGTATTTCCAAAAGTCTGTCGTTTAGACCAATAATCGCACCATCTAAATTTCCGAAAACAGGATTGGCTAAAATTATGCGAATTGTCACAGATTTATCATTCGCACTATCATTCGCAGCTCCCGTAGTACCTACGCGGAATTGCTGAACACCATCCGTATCGATCATTGTGGCTTTATTCACATTTAAACAACGATCAGATGCTGTTCCACTTGCTGTTAAATTAGTCCGAATATCACCAGACTCTTCAATGACGATACCAACGCTTTGTTTTGGAACAGAGGTATCAGCAAAACTAAATTCTAATGTTGCGTACAGTGGGAATATGTATTTTTCTCCACTACTTACAGTATTCAACGTTTTAAAAACAGCGCGGTTTAAATAGGTTGCAGGATTGGTCTGATATATATCAATAGAACCGTCAAAGTTTTCATTATTAAGGGTTTGGCGCCATTTGCCGTAAAAATTCTCGTTTGGAGGTGTGGTATTACCCAATTTATTATATAAAAACTCATTACCTGGAATTGTCTTTTGGTTAAAGACAGTGCCTTGGAAAATATCAAGTTGATCTGTTGCTGTTGGAGTAGTTTTTAAGATCAAAGAATTAGAGATTGAGTTACTTAAAGGGTTAATCCAGTTTTTAATCCCATCTACAATATTCAACTTCTGCGGTGAAACTTGAGAAATTAAAAGATTAAGATCATTCGGCACTGGAGCACCCGTATTTATTGGCTTACCTGTCCACTGTACCGCATAACCTGTTGTATAACCTTCACGGCTGGTCAATGCATACAGATTGGCTATAGATTTATTATCAAATGGGCTACTTTGACCAGAGAAACCCTTAATATTAGTTCTTAAAGCTTCGATCAAAAAAGAATCTGCCTTAAATATACTGACATTCTTAAGTTGAACCTGTTGTTCAGCAACAGTTTTTGCAATAGGCTCACTAACACTATTAAAATCTAACCATTCTGCAAGATCTGCGCTATAAGTACCATCTTTAAAATCCTTGACTGTAACATCTGCAGACAATACTTTTAATCCATTTTTTAAATCAACTGTCAAATTAATCGGTTGCACATCACCTGCAATATTACTATTTTGCGATACTCCCACTGCTTGAAAAATACGCGTAATCCCAACCAACGTTTTAAATGTTTCATCGTCCAGCATCATAGATGTCGCATTCTTACCTGTCATCCCTTTTGCAATATCTAATAAACTAATCTGTACAGGCTGAGCATTCACATCTAATGTACTGATTTGTTTTAGATCAACAGTTCCTAGGTCAATTTTAGGAGCATCTTTTTGTCCCTGAATATAGAAACGAACTTTATCACCGAAAACACATGAACCTGTCGCAGTATTACCAATAAGTTCAGTTGCGAAAAATTTTCCACTTAAACTACTACACTCAAAGTTCAGCCCTTCTACTGGGTAGGCGATCGTAAAACTTCGGCAACTATTTTGATTATTAACAGCACATCCATTTGAAGTTGTTGTTACACCCTTATTGGGATCTTCTAAAATTGTAGCACTTTCTCCTCCACAGCCCGAAAGTATTAAGAAAAATGTGGATAAAGCTAAGGATAAAATCGACTTGTTTTTCATAATTTTTGACTCTTTATTTATCTAAGAACACTCAGTTTGATCTGACCAGTGTTCGAAAGTTTCTGATTCTTAATATCTATTGCTTCTGCCAACGGCGTCATAAATAAATAACGAGCGTTATCAGGTTTTTTTAATATCCCAGCAAGCGCAGAATATGCTCTATTATTTGAGTGGATATCTTCATTTTTAAAACCACTCACACCTTCAATTACACAGCCATTTTGATCTAAGAAAACGACCAAGGGCCAATAATAGGTCGGATTTTTTTGCGAAGAAGCATAAGAGCTTAAATGAATCGTTTCCACATTTTGATCTAGATTCACCACTTCATAAGAAAAATTTTCCTTCACAGGAGCAACTGGCCAAAATCCTATTTCATCTTTATCTAAACTAAGTGTCTTAGATTTATTTATTTTACGACCCGTGAAGCAAGCTTGCTCTAAAGTTTCTACAACTTCATCTTTATTCAGTCTTGCATACGTCGTCGCCAATACAATCGGTTTTTGTGCCGTTTGTGTATTTTTTAAAAATTTTGAAAGAACAGATTTTGTCAAGCCTTTCTCACGCTCAACTGTTTCGAAATTACGACCACCAGTTGAGCTGGAATCAGGCACAATATAAAAACGCTTATTACCTTCTAAATTAAACTCTTTTTCTTCTAAATATTCATGATCCACATACTGCACACCATCAATTATGGTGAAATTATCATCAACTGAAGATTTTTTTTCAGTTCTTATTTCCGCACTTTTAGAATAATTTTCATTTTTTTTGAGCACTTCTGAAGATTTGGTCATTGTTTGCGTCAAATTATTCTCTAATGACTGGATATTTTTTTTCTGTGAGGAAGACTCATTCATATTTTTAGATAAAGCTGCAGCTTGATCTTTTTTGAATTGTTTATCTGTCTTTTTGTGACTTGTAGGCGTTTTTTCTAAATCATTCTTTGCTGAAAGAGCCTTTGCTTTGTCTGCACCTGCTGGATTGCTATTTAAATCGACGACTTGATTTTTATTTTCCTGAATCTTTGCTTTCGTTTGATCATTATTTTGGACCGTATCCTCAACAGTTTTTGCTTGAGGTTCTTGTTCAACTTTTACTTTTGTATTCTGATTTTGTTGTACAGAATTTAAACTTTGGTTTTTAAATTGAGTTGAATCTTCAGTCTTAGCACTAGACTTCCTTTCTCTAGCAGATGGCGCAGCAACATCTTTATTTTTAATGATCATTGGACGACCATCTGGACCAATAATCGTATAAAAATCTGCAGCCTTAGTCGGTACTGCCCAGCTAAAGCTGAGCAATAATAAACCAATGACTGATGATTTTACTTTTATTTGCATCAATTCCACTACCACCTCGTTCTGTAATTAATACCGAGTATGGTCACTTTGGTATTGGTTGATACATTTAATCCTGCATACGGATTTAGTAAAATATTATCGATTGTATCTTTGTTCGATAAACTACTTGTTCCAGCAGGGATATTGTCTCTGCTTCGTAAGAATGCAATAGAAAGATCAATATCTGTGTCTTCATCAAAACGATAACCTAGCCCCAAACCAAACAATTGAGCATTATTAATAGGCACCATGGTATTACGTTTATTATCTGGAATTGCACTTGAACGAGGTTCATAACCAGCACGTAGTTTCAAACGTTCATTAGCCGAATACTCAAATCCAATACCCCAATTCCAGGGTGACTGGAAACCAAGTGGCAGAGACAAAGACGTATCTTTAACATCATTTGAAAGTAATTTTGCGATTTTTAAAGCACTAATTTCACGATCAAACTCGAATTTAAACTTATCCCATGCCGCATAGTCTGTCCAACCCACATCAATATTAACTTGTAGATCTGGTAAGATTTTATATTTAATACCCGCTTGAAAATGTGCTGGATATTCAAGATCCATCGACATTAAGCCAGATTCCACAGGTGGAATATACGATGGGAAGCCTAAAATAGCGGCTAAGATCTGCCCAGTAGGTGAAGAGTTTAAACCTTTAATAAGCTCACGCGGCGCATTCGAGTTTTGAATCATATATTTACCCTTCAAACGCATTTTGGCTGCGCTTTGGTAAACTAAACCTAAACCAAAATCCTCTGTCGGCTCCCACATCACACCTAAGTTGTAACTTGGACTTAGACTTTGCTCGAGTGCTACATCCATTTTTCCGAAAGTACTAAAAGGATTCATTCCTTCATTGGCATTACAAATACCAAAAAGTAAAAAATCAGTAATAATATTCGAGTTACCACGGAAAGGACCACATACGGAGTCATCCACCATCCGTAATACGCCGATCAACTCATTTGGAAAACGTAAATCCGTTTTTAGAGCAATAGCCTGATATGACATTCCAATGGAAGCACCGACTGACAACTCATCACTGATTTGATATGCGATCGAAGGGGATAAATAAGTGATTCTTTCTATCGCAATTTGTTGGCCCATATAGTTACCAGGGTTACCATCTTCCGAACCAAAACCTGCCACTAAAGGTGCATATACTGCTGTGGCAAAAGTCAATTTTGAACCTGGTGGATTATAAGAAATTCCAGCTGTGGGTGCTGCAACAGGCCAACCTTCACCCAAGTCCACTACTTTTTTCAAAAATGGAACATATAAACTCGCGTACTCAACATCACCACTGACCACACCCTTATAGTCTGTACATATATTCGATGGATTATCAGGTGAGTCATTACAAACTAAAGGATCGTCAGAATAACCAAATACGTTGTAACCTTCTGGTGCTGAGAACTCTCTTTTCACATCAAAATTTGCAATCAAACCTTGAAAGTCAGTATGCAAGCCTTTTAATTTTGTAAGGGCAGCCGGGTTAAAATGAATCGCACTAATCCCTGGCGGGTCAGCTGTTACTGCATTCCCCATGGTCAGAGAACGAACATCCACAGAAAGGTTTTGCCCAAGTTGTGCAAGTGCTGTTGTACTTGATCCCATTAATACAAGTGCTGCTACTAAGGGATGTAATTGAGGGTATTTCATACCGTCTCTCCCTTAGCTTGGTTTTTTCTTGCCGAAACCTAAAATATCAAGTGGGAAAGACAAACCTAAAGTTACGTCTGGTGTGTCTTCTGTTAAACCAATACCCAATGTTCCATTTACAATTGTTTCAGGATTTACGCGCACACCTAATGCAATGGCAAAAATTGAACTGGTTTGATCAGCAGCATTAAATTTTTCGCCCGTTGCATATCTAAACGAAGTATTCATATTAAATGATTGTTGATAAGACATCGTCAACGAAACATCATAATTAAATGAATATGCGAATCCGAATGAGAAACCACCCGTGATTCCGGGTTCAAAGGTATCTAAAATACGACGTTGACCATCACCACCTTCACCTTGTGAGTTCCCGCCCCCACGAACTTGATTTAAGCCAGATTCCTTGAAACCATAATTTGCTGAAACAGAAGTGAATAATACGACAGGATCGATATATTTACGTGTACTTGCCCCTACACCAACAGAATAATATCCCTTACCCGTTGAAAGATCTTTTTCTGGATTAATTTCATATGGGCTATCCCCTGTTTTAGTCGAAACACTACCAAAAAGAATAAGAGGTAATCGTCCTGCTTTCAGCGGAAATGGTTCCCAGCGCGCGCCTAAGTTAATATCACCAAGACCTGCTGTGGTGGTATCTTTTAAGGTATTCGACTTAGCAACTAACGGGATTGAAGCACTAAAGGTTAAATTGTCTAACACACCGTACTGTGCAGTGAAGGTGTTGGTAATTGTATGGCTAGCATCTTCATCTACACGGAATTGAAATAGCTTAGAATCTTCAATCGCCGCATTGAGTTGAGAATCACGATAATATGAATAATCTAAATCATAAAATGCTGAAATTTCGCCTTTTTTAATTAAAGAATACTGACGCTCGTTTGAAGTAAAAACTTCTTGAAGGTTCGTTTCCTGAGTTGCATCACCTTCTTTTTGTTGTAGTGCATTGGCTGCCTGTCCTTCAGCTTTAGGCACTAAAGAAGGTGTTTGATCTTTATTTATATTGGGTTCAGCGTTAGTCGTTACAGATTTTACTGACGCGGTAGATATCGGTGCTACGTCTCCCGTATCAATTTGTACATCATTATTTGAGTCTTCAGAAACCAACTCATTTGATTCATCAACAATCGTATCAGATGCAGGCTCTGCGGCATAAGCAACGCCAATCAACGTTTGGATACTAATCGCAAGTAATGTTCTTTTCATCCATGGATTATTCATATTATTCCTACCAATTTTTCTGTTTAATTTCTTATAAGTTATTACTTACGTTTATAATAGAGTCGCATAAAGTTTGTAATTGGCTGATTGTACGTTGCAGAGTTGGGATTACTGTCAATCACTTTTCGCATTGTAGATGCTCGATCTGCAATTCTATTCATGTAGTCAGTGGAAAATTGTGCTTCTACCAAAGCGTAACGATGAATAGTTGCATCATCCACATGTCTTAAATCTGACTCTTGCAGTGCAAGAAGATTTTTTTGTTGCTCTTTAGGCACGTTAATTAAAAATAAAGTGTTGTTTTCCCAAATTTCTTTAAATCTTTCTTGCTCAAAACTAATATTCCCTAAAGCTGGATCAGCCACGTATACACGACCATCCTTATACGCTTTATATACCACGAAGTGTTTGAAGCCAGCATAATGAATAGGAATAATGACAGGTTGTTCCTGCTTAATAAGATCTTCGAACTGACCTTTATATCCCCCACTTTCATAACCTAAAGCTGTTACGAAACGTTTCATATCAAGCAAAGAGAAACTTCGTCGCTCAACAATCCGATTATATTCTCCAAACCTGAGCAAACCTTCCATCGTTTGCTGTTCTGTCAAATTCAGCCCTGCATGACCATTCAATACTGTCGTTAAAGCTGCTGAACCACAACTATAGTCATATGCTTGACGGACGATGCCCCTAAACTGATTCTCAAGTGCAGGCTTAACGAGAACAGCTTCTCTATGGTTTCGAGTAAATGATTTATCGCGAGAATCTAACACTTCGTTGTAATACACAGCTTCAGCTGGTTTCTCTTTAATATCTAATGCATGACTGGCAAAGTAATACATAATTGCCGAGCCTAAAGTAATTTCTATCATAATTTTAACTATTCTAGTTTCGGCAATCATTGCCTGGTGTTTTAATTATATTGAGAGTTAATACTCTATTTTCTTATCCCTAAGATAACCTTTTTAGTATCAAAAAACAGTACTTATTCACATTATTTTGAAAATATATGCAAAAAAACGCGTGATTAACACGCGTTTTTTAATTCAATATTAGTGACCAGTAATTGTGATTGTTGATGCACCCATATTAAGTCCTTTAATTTCGATATCACCAATCGAACTTGCTGCAGCAGAACCTAAACGTACACCACCAATATAAGCACTAATATCTTGTGCTACTGGAGTAATGCTAAGACCTGCTGTGGTTACACCAATTTTAGCATTAGCATCCAAAAAGGTTTGACCTGTTTTAACCACTTGAATACTGTCTAAAACAATAGAGCCACCACCTACATTATCTTTAATACCCAAATTAGTAAGCTTTAAACCACCCGCAATTTGCGAATTTAATGCAATCATTGCACCCTGTGGTGTCGCACCTAATTGAATATTAGCAGCAACTGTACCCAACTCTAAGGTTAGACCCGTTAAAATTTCATTAACAGTATTGCCTTCAACCGTGCCACGTACCACAGTCCCAGCAGTTTTAACATTTGATGCGCCAACACCAATTGAACCAATTTCAGCTTTTAAGCCCGTCACCGTTGCAGCAATATTTAAGAATGCACCATCAGTACCAGTACCTGCATCAGTATCAAGTTTTAAATTAAGTAAATTTACGCTTGGATCAGTTTGAGTAATTTTAACACCTGGAGTTGCATCACCCTTACCGATAACAATTGCACCAGCAGTAGTTGTACCGCCCAAAGCAGTATCATCCAAACCGTCATTATCATGAATCAATAACTGACCTACAGTAATCGCGCCGCCATCAATTTTAATACCAATACTGATACCATCTTGACCCGTTGTAGAACTCAGTGACTCATCATCCATAGCTTGCATAGCCATAGCATTTGCACTAATTGCAATTGAGGAAACTAAAGCAAGTTTTGTTAATAATTTCATTTCAACTCTCCAAGAGTATTTTTTTCATTTTTAACCACTCTCGTGTCCCTGTTGTTTTTGTTTTTATACAACTGAAACGTCAATCCTTGAGCAGTCCGATTTGTATTATTAAATTAACCTTATGTTATCTTATGTTCAATACCTGTTTTAAAAAATTCGACCTATTCCCGATAAGTGGCATAAATGTGAACTGGTATCAACTTAATCATACATTGTCTAGAGAAAAAGTGCAGTAAATCACACATGTTAAACCCTTATTATTTAAAACAAAATTTGAATTTTGGTCAACTAACAGCCACTCAAATTTTAGAAAAACTACACACTCTATTCGGCTGTGTGTATCTTGAAAATAACCGTTTACCGTGTATTGGTTTACTTCCACTGCAATATTGCATTAATTCTGAAGGGAAATTTGAGGTCTACTCTCGAGTAAATTGTGCAAGTTATACCCTTATTGATTCTGTTCAAAGTTTCGAAGATTTTGTTGAGTTTAATGGCCCTGAACAAATGAATGATTCTGAAGGCTTCAATGGAGGTTATATTGGCTTTTTTGATTATAATTATTTAGCGAATCAACAGATTAACTCAAATGTTAAGCCACAACCTAATGCTTATCTGGGACACTATCAAAGTTATTTAAAACTTGAGCAAGGACAGTGGTATTTTTATAGTTACGAAGCTGAAGCAGAACAAATTTTAGCGCATATTTTAAGTGCTTTAAATTTTTCCAATCCCGTTAAATTTGAGTTGATTTCTTCATGTACGCCATGCTGGACAAAACAAGAATATCAATGTGCGTTTGATCAAGTCCAAGCCTATATCCGCGCTGGAGACTGTTATCAAATTAATCTCACTCAAGAGTTTTCTGCACAAGCAAACGGATATTTAATTGAGAGTGCAGAACAGTTTTGGAGTTTAACAGATGCACCTTATTCTAGTTATCTAAAAATAAATGAGTTTGAAATCTTAAGTTGCTCTCCTGAATTATTTATCAACTTTGAACACAATAAAAAAATTGTAACTCGCCCGATAAAAGGCACTATGCCGAGGTTTGAAGACCCTAAGTTGGATGACTTATCTAAACAAAAGCTCATGTCATCTGAGAAAGATCAAGCCGAAAATTTGATGATTGTGGATTTACTTCGTAATGACTTAAGTGTTTTTGCTCAGACAGGTTCAGTTCAAACTTCAAAGCTTTTCAATATAGAATCTTTTAATCAAGTACATCATATGGTCAGTGAGATCTCGGCAACGTTAAAACCTGATGTTAACGCGCTACAGGTGCTTCTTTCGGCCTTACCGGGAGGTTCTATTACTGGCGCCCCTAAAATTCGTGCCATGCAGATTATCGAAGAATTAGAAGCTGCTCAACGTGGTGCATATTGTGGCTCTATGGGGTACTTTAATTATGACGGAACTGGTTCTTGGAATATCTTAATTCGCACGATTCAAAAACAAGAACAAGACATTTCTATTTGGGCTGGTGGAGGGATAACCATAGCCTCAAATTGCGATGCAGAATACCAAGAGTGTTTCGATAAAGTATCAGCAATGCTTCATTTGTTAAATTCTTGGAAAAAAAATTAACGCTGTAAAATTTATATTAAAAAAGCGAACCTCAGTTCGCTTTTTTATTCTTGGACGCTTAGATTCTGATTTAAAACGGATGAGTATTTAAAACTCATACTCAAACAAGAATTTTATTTTTTAAAGTATCGATCAGACGTTGATTTTGCTGATCAGTGCCAATGGTAATTCTCAAGTACTGATTAATTCGTGGTTTATTGAAATAACGCACGATAACCCCTTGTTCACGTAATTCTGCAGCCAGCTCACTTGCTTCTTTCGATGCGAATGTAGCAAAAATAAAGTTAGCACTTGAAGGCAGGACTTTAAAGCCAATTTCAGTCAATTGAGCCACTAACTTTTCACGGCTAGCAATTACTTTAGAGATTTGCTCTTCAAAATAAGGCTGATCTTCAAAGGAAGCGACCGCCGCTGCAATTGCAAAGCGATCAATCGGATATGAGTTAAAACTATTTTTCACGGCTTCAAGCGCAGCAATTAAATGTGGCTGCGCAATTGCAAATCCGACGCGTAAACCCGCAAGTGAACGTGACTTAGAAGTGGTTTGACAGACCACCAAATTTTCATATTTTTCAACTAAAGGCACTGCTGATTCCGCTCCAAAATCGACGTAAGCTTCGTCGACCACTACCACAGAATCTGGATTAGCTTGCAGTATCTCCTCTATCGCAGACACACCCAATGCAATGCTGGTTGGGGCATTTGGATTGGTAATGATAATGCCACCATTCGGTTGCTTATAATCATCCACGACAACTTCAAAATCATCATTCAAAGGCAAAATTTTAGTATGAGAACCTAATCCAAAAAATTGGCTATATACAGGATAAAAACTATAGGTAATATCTGGATATAGAATGGGTTTTTCTTGAACAAAAAATGCTTTGAAAATATGAGCTAGAACTTCATCAGAACCGTTGCCAACAAATACATTTTCCAAGGCAACAGCTTGCTGTTTCGCTATCGCTTGTTTTAACTCAACAGCTTCAGGATCAGGATATAATCGTAGTACATCAGCAGAATTCGCCAAAACTTTTTGCACCGCCTCAACCACACGTGGTGATGGTGGATACGGATTTTCATTGGTATTTAATTTTAATAAATTCTGAATTTGAGGTTGTTCACCTGGTACATAAGGCTCAAGCTCACGAACTTCAGGACTCCAAAACCGCATTTGCTCTGTGGTGATATTCATTTTTTAATCTCAATTTTTGTTTCAAAAAAGGGCTGATTTAACAGCCCTTGAATCTTTTACAAAAGCTTATTGATAACGATAACGGGCTGAGCGTGCATGGGCATCCAAGTTTTCTTGTTGTGCCAAAATATCCGCTGTCTTTGCTAAGGTTTTTACGCCCTCTTCCGAGCACATAATTAAGCTTGAACGTTTTTGGAAATCATATACACCCAGTGGCGATGAAAACCGTGCCGTGCCAGATGTCGGTAAGACATGGTTTGGCCCTGCACAATAGTCACCAATTGCTTCTGGTGTATATCGACCCATAAAGATTGCACCTGCATGGCGAATTTGCTCAGACATCGCTTGAGCATCATCTAAACAAAGCATTAAATGTTCAGCTGCCACCTGATTAATTAACTCAATAGCTTCAGCACGGTTTTTAACCAATACTAATGCACCACGATTGGCGATTGAAGTCCGTGCAATCTCAGCTTTTGGTAAAGCTTCTAAGTGCGCTTCAATTGCTTCAGCAACATCATTTAATAATTGGGCATCTGGCGTAATAAAAACAGCTTGTGCGACTGTGTCATGTTCAGCTTGAGACAACAGATCCATCGCTAACCATTCTGCATTATTCTCACCTTCTGCATAGACAAGAATCTCTGAAGGCCCTGCGATCATATCAATGCCAACTTGTCCAAAAACAGCACGTTTTGCAGCAGCCACGAAACGATTTCCTGGCCCTGTAATCTTATCTACAGAGGGAATCGATTCAGTACCATAAGCCAATGCTGCAACAGCCTGCGCACCACCGACAGTAAATACACGATGCACGCCAGCTAGATGTGCGGCAGCCAAAACCAAAGGATTCAAATCACCATTTGGTGCAGGAACCACCATAATAATCTCTGGCACGCCTGCAACATGTGCTGGAATCGCATTCATTAATACAGAAGATGGATATGACGCTAAACCACCCGGCACATAGATACCGACACGATCTAAAGGCGTAACTTTTTGACCTAACGTATTTCCCAATGCATCAACATACGTCCAACCGTCTTGCTTTTGCGCTTGATGGAACTCACGAATTCGCTCTGCCGCCAACTCTAAAGCTTCACGGACTTCTGAACTTAAGCCTTCAAATGCTGCTTTCAGCTGTGCTTGCGTTAATTCTAAATCGGAAAATTGATGTGCGGGATGTCGATCGAACTGCTGTGTAAGTTTAAGAACATGAGCATCACCATGCTGACGAACGTCTGCAATGATTTGATCTACGGTTTTTAAAAGCTCAGGGTCACTCACAGTCTCAAAAGCTAACAAATCTGCAAAAGTTTGTTTAAAGCTTTGATCTTGAGTCGATAAACGTCGCATCAATTTATCCACAAAAAATAAATAGGAAGCTTTAGTTTACCCGTTTTCGCCGTCGTTGTGGTTATCTATGCTGCCCTAAATCAAGTACTTTGATAGATTTTTTTTATATCATATATCGTATTCACTAGAAACATCCTTGCGGATCAGAGCACATAAAAAAACCGCCACTCATGAGTAACGGTCTTTTATTAAAAAAGCATTCAACCTTTTATTTATTTTTCAATAATTCACGGTCTTCAACTGCTTTTTCGAGCTGCGCAAGAATTGGATTAAGCAAGGTTTGCTTACGCTTAAAGCTGGCTTTGTTGACGATTAAGCGTGATGACACTTTGCAGATTTCTTCGAGTGGCTCTAAACCATTGGCACGCAATGTATTGCCTGTATCAACAACGTCTACGATGTAATGACCTAAACCAACCAACGGTGCAAGCTCCATAGAACCATAAAGCTTAATGACGTCGACTTGCTCACCTAAACTTGCATAGTATTGACGCGTTAAATTGACATATTTGGTGGCAATTTTCAGACGACCTTTCGGACGTTGCATGCCAACCTTACCTGCTGTCATCAATTTACACACTGCAATTTTCAAATCTAAGGGCTCATAGACGTTCTGCGCACCATGCTCCATCAATACATCTTTACCCGCGACACCAATATCTGCTGCACCATTTTCAACATAGGTCGGTACATCAGAGGCACGTAAAATTAAAATACGTACATGTTTATGAGTCGTTGGAAAAATTAACTTACGCGATTTATCAGGATCTTCTAGTAAGTTAATCCCTGCCGTTTCAAGTAAAGGAAGCGTTTCTTTTAAAATACGGCCCTTACTCAATGCTAAAGTTAAACCATGATCAAAATTGCCCATTACGTCAAAGTTTGGATCATCGTTTCTCATATCGCTCATTAATTTACTCGCTTAATTTGGGCGCCTAAACTTTGTAATTTAGCTTCAATATTTTCATAACCGCGATCAATATGATAAATGCGGTCAATTAAAGTTTCGCCTTCAGCAGCCAAGGCGGCCAATACTAAAGAGAAAGAAGCACGTAAATCTGTCGCCATCACGGGTGCAGCAGAGAGTTTATCTACCCCAGTAACTACAGCATCATTACCTTCAACCTGAATATTTGCGCCCATACGTGACAATTCAGGTACATGCATAAAACGGTTTTCAAATATGGTTTCTGAAATCGTTGCAAAACCACGACCAATGGTATTAACCGCCATTAGCTGAGCTTGCATATCTGTTGGGAAATCAGGGTGTGGCAAGGTCTGAAAGCTCACCGCTTTAGGACGTTTCCCCATCATATCTAATTCGATCCAGTCTTCACCACGGGTCACTTCAGCGCCCATTTCTTCGAATTTTTCAAGAACAGCTTCCATTAATAATGGATCTGTATGTGTTGTTTTAACTTTACCACCTGTAATGGCTGCTGCTGCAAGGTACGAACCTGTTTCAATTCGATCCGCAACCACTGCATATTCACAACCATGTAGGCTTTCAACACCGGTTACAACTAGTGTATCCGTATCCAAACCTTCAATTTTCGCACCCATTTTAATGAGCATATTGGCAAGGTCTGTAATTTCAGGTTCACGAGCTGCATTGCGGATCGTGGTTACGCCTTCTGCCAACACTGCCGCAGTTAGGATATTTTCTGTACCACCAACTGTCACCATATCAAAGATGACTTCACCACCTTTTAAACGACCATCTACTTTGGCAAGTACATAACCATTTTCAACTTCAATTTGTGCACCTAGAGCTTCTAATGCCTTCAAATGTTGATCTACAGGACGTGAACCAATTGCACACCCACCCGGCAAAGAAACTTTTGCACTACCATAGCGCGCCAATAATGGCCCAAGCACCAAAATAGATGCACGCATTGTTTTCACCAGCTCATAAGGTGCAAACTGGTTATCTAATGTCGAAACATCAGCAACAACTGTTTCGCCTTCATAATAAATAGTAACGCCCAAACCGCTAATCAATTTGACCAATGTATTTACATCTTTCAAATTGGGTACATTGGTCAAGGTAATTGGAGAGTCTGCCAATATCATGGCAGCCAATAAAGGCAATGCCGCATTCTTTGCTCCAGAAATGCGCACCTCACCCTCAAGTTTTACTCCACCCGTAATTAAAAACTTATCCATGTATCTTTAAGCTCCGAAAAGACTAGCTTTGCGCCATTCTTCTTTTGTCATTGCGCGAATTGTAACGGCATGAACTTCACCGCTGGTTATATGGGTATTTAACGGAGCATACACAGCTTGCTGACGGGCAACAGGTCTTTTACCTTCAAATTGATCATCTACAATACGGAGGTCAAACTTACCGCCTTGTCCACTTACAGCAATATCAGCAGTAGGAAAAGCAGCTTTCAAAATATCAGTGAGCTGATCACTATTCATTGCAAAGACCTCTCATGGGACGATCGATAGTGTAAAAACCATATATTTTACTATAAGTGATCAGATTAATTCAGCAGCACATACAATTAATCTATAAAAAAAAGAGGTTATTCAACCTCTTTTTCAAACTTTACAACAATTATGCCTCTAGGACCAATGGTTGGAAGTTCATTTGCATTTTACGATAACGTAATAATTGCTTTTTTATTTTCTCAGTCAGTTTTTTTATTGAAGCATACATATCATCCCCCGTCGCTTGAGCAAAAAACTCAACACCGGGTAAACGTACTATGGCTTCAGCAATATGATTTGAACTGCCTTTTTTAGAGCGTTTAGTCACTTGGTGATCTTTACTGAGTTTCACCTGTAAACTATTTACCTGATCGAGATGTTTCGTCATTTCAGTGAATTTACAGCGAATATTCTCTTCAATCGCTGGTGTGATACTTAAATGATGTCCACGAATTGTTATTTGCATAATTCCATCCCTCGCCTTTTTCATAATGTGAGTCAGTCATAGTCAAAAATCGCATGACAGAATATATAAAATAATTCTATAAAATCATTCATGTAACCAATATTAACTACGCCTCATCTAAATAAAAAGAGATTCATTATTTTGTCATAATGAATCTCTAGAATACTCACACTTCGAATTTTAGATCAAGACTTTTCGATCTGAAGATGAAGGAATATGTAACGATTCGCGATATTTTGCGACCGTTCTTCTTGCGACCTCAATACCATCTTCATTCAACATTTTTGCCAATGAATTATCTGATAAAGGTTTTCTTGGATTCTCGTCAGCAATTAATTTTTTAAGCTTGGCACGAATAGCAGTAGAAGATGCCTCTCCACCTGTTGAAGTGCCTACATGGCTCGAAAAGAAATATTTAAGCTCGAATAATCCCCGTGGCGTTAATAAAAACTTATTGGTGGTCACACGTGAAACTGTTGATTCGTGCAGCTCAACCTCTTCTGCTACATCACGTAAAACCAAAGGTTTCATTCCCTCAGCACCAATTTCTAAAAATTCTCGTTGATGACGTACAATACAGGATGCAACTTTCAAAAGTGTTTTATGGCGTTCATCCACACTTTTAATAAAGTTTTTCGCATCTAACATTTGATTTCTCAAATACTGATTATCCACACTTTGATCTGCTCGTTTAATCATGTTGGCATAGAACGAATTAACACGAAGCTTAGGCAATACATCTGGATTTAATTGAACAAACCATGTGTCATTTTTCTTAGAAACCACCACATCAGGCACTTGATATTCCAAACTATTATTCTCAAAAGCAAGTCCAGGATAAGGTTGCAAAGATTTTAAAAGCTCAATTCCACCTTTGAGTTGTTCAATGCTCAGCCCTGTTTGCTTAATCAATTTATTCAAATCATTAGCGATTAAAAGTTGATGATATTTTAATAATAGTAACGCTTCTTTTCTTAATTCTGTCTGAATTGGCAATACATCCAGTTGAACATATAGGCTCTCAACTAAAGTTCGCGCGCCCACCCCCACTGGTTCTAAACGCTGTATGTGTTTTAACACAACGACTACTTCATCAAGTTCAATGTCTTCTTGAATTTCCATTTGACTTAAAAGGCGCTGAACTGCAGCTAAAATTTCTTCTATAGACTCATCAAGAAAGCCTTTTTCATCCAAACCATCAACAATACAATAAGCAATTAAACGGTCAATTTTAGAAAAATGCAGTAAATTGACTTGCTCTAAAATATGATCTTTTAAACTGTTCTGAATATGATGATTATCTTCTCTTTCTTCAAATTCTGGCATTTCCATCGCTGAAGATTGATGGGTATACACATCATCCCATTCGGTATCCACTGGAAGATCTTTGGGCAAATGATCTGCGTTAAGTTCGTGACTTAAGTCCGTTACCGCCTGTTCTTGATGCAGTTCTTCCAAGCTCTGGTTGAGATTTTCTTCTTCAATTTTTTCCAATAATGGATTGCTATCCAATTGCAGTTGAACTTCTTGCTCTAACTCCAAACTGGACAATTGTAATAATCGAATCGCTTGCTGTAATTGAGGGGTCAAGGACAAAGAATTTGATACTTTAAGTCCTAATGATAACTTCATAACCACATCCCTCCTTATTCTAATATTTAAGCAAAAATCATGCCTAATAATTTTATAACACAACATTTCTCATATTGGAAAGCTTATTTCAAGATCAACATCTGATTTAAAACATAATAAACGCTATTAAATCAGAGAGATTAATATAAGAACTATTCACAAGTGTTTTTTTAAACCCAATAACTGTTTGGATAAGTTATATTTTTCTCAGGTAGGGATATCAATTATATAAATAGGCTTACAAAGTATATCCATCAAATAAATGCTCAAAGCACTATGCAAATTGTCTGTTTTCAATACAATAAAACTTAATCAATGTAATGATGACTTCAAATACGGTATTCAGAAGATATCTTTTTTTGCCCTTTACTTATCTTGGTCTAGCGTATAAAAATATTGATAGGGTATCTATTAATCATTCACACGGAAATGTGGTATGAATTTTGAATAACCAAATAAGTAGATTAACGAATTAAAAATTCGGTCAAATATCAAAATTAGAAATGGAGATTTCGTGATGAAAAAGCTAACAACAAAAGTACTGGCATCAGCATTGGGCGTTATTCTTGCTGGCGGTGCTTTTTCTCAGGTTCAAGCCGCCGATACACTTGCTAAGATCAAAGCTTCAGGCAAAGTGGTGATTGGATATCGTGAATCATCCGACCCAATTTCATATATTGTCGCTGGAAAACCACTCGGTTATGCCATCGATATCTGTAATAATTTTGCCAATGAGCTGAAGAAAGAACTTAAACTTCCAGCACTCAAAGTTGAATTTAAAGCAGTCACCTCCTCTACACGTATTCCAGAAATGCTGGCCGGCAATATCGATATGGAATGCGGAACAACCACCAACTCGATTCAACGTCAACAACAAGTAAGCTTCTCTACAAACTATTATGCAACTGAAGTTCGCATGGTCGTAAAAGCGAATTCCACAGTGAAAGATTTAGGGGATTTGAACGGCAAAGCAGTAGCAACGACTCAGGGCACAACCTCAGATAAGTACATTAAAATGGGTGCCAAAGGTGAACAAGTCAAAGTCACCAACGTGTATGGTAAAGATCACTCCGACTCATTTGCCATGGTTGCCTCAGGTCGTGCAGCCGCATTTGTAATGGATGACAATATTCTAGCTGGCCTCATTGCAAAATCATCTACGCCTAAAGATTTTAAAATCGTCGGCCCTGTTTTATCATCTGAGCCATATGGCATCATGCTGCCTAAAGATGATCCTAAGTACAAAGCGATTGCTGATCGAGTTGTAACAGGGATGTGGAAAAATGGACAAATGGTCGCTCTTTATAAAAAATGGTTCCAGTCCCCTATAGCGCCTAAAAACATTAATCTAAATATGCCAATGAGTAGCTCTTATAACAAACTTAAAGCTGCTCCAAATGACACAGGTATTAATTAAAAATAACGATTTATTCAATAATCAAACCAAAGCATCTCAAATGCTTTGGTTTCTTTCATGATAAAAAATAATTTATTCTAGGAGCACACATGTCAGTTGGCTCACTTAATTGGACTGCTTATTGTTTAGCATCTAATGAATACGGTGAAGATAAAGCCACTTGGGCAGAATCAATTTGTAAAGCAATTGGCGGGGAAAGCTATTCCCCTATTGCCGATGCGCCCACTTGGCTGCAAATCTTAGGTTCTGGCGTATGGACAATGCTCTGGACCGCCTTTGCTGCATTTATTATTGCATTTGTTCTGGGTTCCTTGATTGGAATCATGCGAACACTACCGAATAAACCGCTTTCATTTATCGGCACATGTTATGTCGAACTTTTTCGTAATATTCCACTTATCGTTCAACTGTTTTTCTGGGCATTTGTATTCCCTCAATTACTACCGCTGAGCCTGAGCACAGGCAGTGGTGAAATGGTTGCTGGTGGGTGGTGGCAAAATATTCTCAATGATAATCCAGCAATTATTGGGGTGTTTGCGCTCGGCTTATATACTGCTGCTCGTATCGCTGAGCAAGTTCGTGCAGGTATCAATACCGTATCTCAAGGTCAAAAAAATGCAGCATTTGCCATTGGTTTATCTCAAAACCAAAGCTACCGCTATGTAATTTTACCTGTGGCCTATCGAATCGTATGGCCAACGCTAACATCCGAAGCCATGAACGTCTTTAAAAATTCGGCCGTTTTATTTGCTTTAAGCGTGCTGAATTTCTTTGCTTATACCAAAACAATGCGTGAAGAAACTTCACAAGACATTGTGATTCTGATTCTTTCTACACCTGTGTATCTGATTATTACCTATTGCATTAAATATTTAATGGCTTGGGTGGAAAGACGGATGGCTGTACCAGGTCTTGGCTCAGGAGGTAAATAAGCATGGATTTTAGTATTTTACAAAATGAAGATGTCATTGCTACCCTTCTGGCAGGCTTCAAATTTACCATTACCGTCACTGTTTTATCGATTATCGGTGGTATTTTGATTGGTACTCCACTTGCCATGATGCGATTATCAAACAGTAAAATCGCCAGTGGATTTGCCAAGTTTTATGTCGACTTTTTCCGTGGAGTACCACTGATTCAAGTCATATTTATCTTTTACTTTTTACTGCCTAAGTTTTTTGACTTTCAATATCACACCTATTATGGACCATTATTTTCAAGTGTGGTGACCTTTGCCATTTTTGAAGCAGCATTCTTTTCAGAAATTGTACGTTCAGGCATTCAATCTGTGTCTAAAGGACAGGTCAATGCAGGTTATGCGCTTGGTTTTACATACCGACAAACGATGTCATTTGTGGTGCTGCCGCAAGCTTTTCGCAATATGTTGCCGATCATTTTGACCCAGTCCATTGTCCTTTTCCAAGACGTTTCATTGGTCTATGTCATTAGTGCACCAGATTTCTTGGGTAATGCAAACACACTGGCCAATACTTACGGTTCTGAAACCAAGGCAGTATTCTACTTACTGGTCGCTGTAATTTACTTCGTTATTTCCTTTGCGCTGTCACGTTTGGTGAAGCGTTTACATCAAAAAATAGCCATCATTCGATAAGGAGAATCAAAATGCCAATGATAGAAATACAAGATGTCTCAAAATGGTATGGTGATTTTCAAGTCTTAACGGACTGTTCTACTGCCATCGAAAAAGGTGAAGTGGTTGTGGTTTGTGGTCCCTCAGGTTCTGGAAAATCAACCCTCATTAAAACGGTAAATGCTTTAGAACCTTTTCAGCAAGGAAATATCATTGTTGATGGAACACCTCTGAAAGATTCCAAAACGGATTTAGCCAAATTCCGCTCACGTGTGGGAATGGTATTTCAACATTTTGAATTATTCCCTCATATGACTGTTTTGGAAAACCTGACGATAGGTCAAATGAAAGTACTCGATCGCTCTAAGGATGAGGCACGAAAAAAGGCGCTTCAATATTTAGAACGTGTCGGCTTAACTGTTCATAAGGATAAATTTCCCGGTCAACTCTCTGGTGGCCAGCAGCAGCGTGTCGCGATTGCGCGTGGCTTATGTATGGATCCAGTCTGTATGTTATTCGATGAGCCAACATCTGCTCTTGATCCAGAAATGGTGGGAGAAGTGCTCGAAGTGATGACGCAACTGGCCAAAGAAGGTATGACGATGATGTGTGTAACTCATGAAATGGGTTTTGCACGTAAAGTATCCAGCCGTATTATTTTCATGGATGAAGGAAAGATTCTTGAAGATTGTGCAACAGATGATTTCTTTAATAAACCTGAAGATCGCCATGAACGTACTAAGCACTTCTTAGAAAAAATTTCTGTCGTACATTAAACAAAAGAAGCCCCACTATTGGGGCTTCTTTAATTCAAGAAAATTATTTTGATGCTTCCATAATTAAACGTGTCGCCAAATAAAGTCTAGGCACAATACTATCAATGAGAATATACTCTGCCGTATCAGAATGTGCTCCATCACCTGATAAACCCATTCCTTCAATAACTGCTGCTTTAGATTTTAAACCAGCAAATGCAGCATCTGTTCCACCGCCTGTGGGCGTTGTGGAGACTTTTAAATTCAACCCTAATTCATCTTTATAAATTTTTTGGGCCAGCTCAGCTAATTTATGCGAATTATCATTAGCCACTAGTGGTGGTCGTCGAATTTCAAATTTTACAGCAACCTGACTATCTGCTAATTTTTTATTTTTTACTTTCTCCAGAAGAGTCTTTTCAACATTTTCAAAATCTTCAACTTTCAAAGCACGTACATCAGCTTGTGCCGTAGCTTGATCAGGAATTACATTACGTGTTTTTCCTGCATTCGCAACAGTCCAATTCAGCTTTAGACCTGTTTTTGATTGACTTAAATCTTGCAACTGCCCAATTTGATGAGCAAGCTCCGTCAGCGCATTCACCCCCTCTTCTGGCTTGACACCTGCATGTGAAGCTTTACCCTTAATGTCTAAATATGCCGCACCAATACCACTGGTTGCTAAGCGTAAATTACCATCCTTACCACCCCCCTCAAATGACAAAACAATATCTTGATTTTGTGCAATTTCAGTAATGGTTTTTCGTGAACCTGGAGAACTAATTTCTTCATCAGAATTAAATAAAATGGTTAAAGTACCATAGTCTTGATAATTGATTTTCTTAAAAATATTAACAATATGTAGTCCTGCAGCAATACCTTGTTTATCATCAAGAATTCCTAAACCATAGGCTTTTTCACCTTCAACTCTAAATGGTTGATTTTCTAACATACCTTTTTGATAAACTGTATCCATATGCCCAATGAGCATAACCTTAGATTTACCTTTTCCTTTAAATACAGCTTTTACCATTGGACCAACTTTTTCGGGCGTATCATCCATTCGATAAATATCATTCGTAGGGATAATTTCTACTAATCCACCCTGCAATTTAAGTTTATCACTGACCACCTTAGCCATTTGATTTAAGCCTTGAAGATCTTTACTCCCTGATTCAATATGCACCAATTCTTTCAATGTATTCAAATAAGCAGCTTGGTCCTCAACAACCACTTTTTTTAACTCATCTGATGAAATGGCATATATATTTTGAGCGATGAATAGGGACGTAATTCCTAAAATTGCAACTCTTGAAAAAGATTGAACCGCGAAGTCTAATTTTTTGTTCACTATAAATCCCTTTTTATAATATTTAAGATTTTAATATGTTCAATATTATAGTAATTTTCAAGCTTTTTTTTGATTTAAAATTAATAATGACATCTCTAAAGCATATGAATAAAATTAGCCCATTAAATAAAAAACCCGTATCACTTTAGAAGCTTTTCTTTTTCCTTTTTTCTCCTATTTTATTTCTTTATTTTGCGCATAAAAAAACACCCCCAACTCTCATAGCAAGGCTATTCGGGTTGGGGGTGTTTTAGAATTAATGAGCTGGCGATGACTTACTCTCACATGGGTAACCCCACACTACCATCAGCGCGAAGAGGTTTCACTTCTGAGTTCGGGAAGGGATCAGGTGGTTCACTCTTGCTAT
>JAHLFF010000217.1 GCA_018883945.1 Candidatus Acinetobacter avistercoris | reverse complement strand
ATATTTTGCTCGTCTTTCGTGTCTACAAGCTGAGCAAGTCGAACATGTTCAACAAGCTCAAGCATATCGTGAAGCAGCAGTATTTCATTTGCATGGTGCTGTATTGGCATTTTTACAAGAGTTAGCTCGTTATTATCGACTCAGTGACACTGCGCCAACCTTAAAGTCGATTGAGGATCTTATGGCGGAAAAAGGGCAAGTGTCACCTGAAGTAACGGTATTACAGCAGTTAGCGAAACATGGCTTTATTGCTGAACTTAAGCGTGCATTCCGCATGTGTCAGTATGCTCCTGAACCCAGTTCACCTGAACCTGAACAAGAAACCTCATCTAATTTGATCATCAAAGTAACGCAAACATCGCAAGCGTGGTTGCCTGATGCACAGATCCTAAGAGAATGGCTACGCGATTTAACTCAACTTATTGATGGTTTTCGTAATGAAATGGTTGAGTTTTAGAAATATTCATGCCAGTTTAAATACATAGACTTGAATTTAGGTTAACTTGATCCAATATAAGAAAGTCAAGGTGATACAAATCGCATCCAGCATTTTGTCATCATGTTTGGTCATGGAGGGTGGTGTATGTCTATAGAGCAGTTAAAAGAGTTGTTTGGCACTCAAGAAGCCATTCTAGAGTTGGTTCAGCTAGAAGGTGGTGAGCTAGCTTTACGCAATGCTGACTCTGAAAAAGATCCATTGCTCACTATCCAGTTTAATGATGACATTAAAGCCCTGTTAGGGGATCAAATGCCTATAATCGCTCAACAAATGATTCAGGCTGCGCTTTTGGCACTTTTAGAAAAACAGTCGAATGAGTGGAATGCTGAAGTGGTCGATGAAAAACCTCAGTTTTTGAGTTGATTCAGTCCTTGATTTAAAAACCGCATAAGAAGTGCGGTTTTTTTATACCTATATTTCTGACTTAATCAATGCGAGGGAGACTGGTGATGCGCAATTTCAATTTGATTTAAAATATAATTAGTCATATTTCTCGCCATCTCTTCTTTTGCGTAATACACCTCACCTAAGTTGTCAGCACGAATCAACTCGGCTTCTGCATTATTTTCAGCGCAGACGAGGACTTGAATTTTTGGATTCAAAACTCTAGCAGTATCGACAATTTTATGAATGTCTAAAATATCCATTGGGGAAATAACCAACAGGCGTGCATGTTGAATATGCGCTTGAATAAGCACTCCAGGTTCTGTTGCTGAACCCGATACTGCTGCAATTCCTTTAGCACGTAGATTTTCTACGATTTCACGATTCTCTTCCGCAATCACGACTTTAATATTGTTTTGCATTAAAGACTTTGTAATACGCCGACCGACTTCACCATGGCCTATCAGAACCACTTGATCACGTAAGTAATCTTGAGATACCTCATCTGGCAACATCGCCAGCGGGTCACCACTACGCTCTAATAAGCGCGCAAGATGAGAATGTTCACGAATCCATTTTTGTACAGGCTCGACTGCAGAAAATAAAACAGAGTTCAATGAAATTGAGAATAAAGCGCCTGCAATAATGAGGTTTTGTGCTTCTAAGGTCAGCAATCCCGTAGATAGTCCAAGGGTCGCCAGAATGAAAGAGAATTCCCCAATTTGCGCTAAACTTGCACCGACAGTGAGTGCTGTATTAAGCGGATAACGGAAAAATAGCACCAACGCCATTGCAGCCAGCGTTTTACCAATCATGATGATCCCAATCACCATTAAAATATGTAAAGGTTGATCAATGATGATTCTTGGATCAAAAAGCATGCCGACGGATACAAAGAATAAAATTGAAAAAATTTCGCGTAAAGGGAGTGTTTCTTCTTCAGCTCGATGACTAAAATCAGACTCTTTAACCACCATGCCTGCGAAGAACGCACCCAGCGCCATAGATACGCCAAAAATAGCGTATGAGCCATATGCGATTGAAATAGCAGCTGCAACCACGGTCAGGGTAAAAAGCTCTCTAGAGCCTAAACGAACCACAAATTGCATAATCATTGGAACGAGACGTTTACCAATAATCAGCATGAAGGCGATAAAACCTGCAACTTTGATTAAGGTGATGCCCAAAGTCATCCAAATATTTTCATTTGGATCACTCCCTTCTAACGCATTTCCGCCCAAGATCACGGCCATTGCAGGAAGAAGCACCAAGGCCAAAACCATAACTAAGTCTTCAACCAATAGCCAACCCACTGCAATTTTACCATTCACAGAGTCAAGCAAGCCTCGGTCACCCAATGCTTTGAGTAACACGACCGTACTTGCACAAGATAAGCTTAAGCCAAAGACCAGGGCTGAACCAAAGCTCCAGCCCCACATCATGGACACAGCAATCCCCATTAATGTTGCAACGGTGATTTGTAAGATGGCACCAGGAATGGCGATTCGTCTGACTTGTAATAAATCTTTGAGGGAGAAATGCATGCCGACCCCAAACATGAGGAACATCACGCCTAATTCAGCCAATTGATTGGCAAGGGTGATATCTGCAACGATACCAGGTGTTTTGGGACTGATAATAATACCAGCAATAAGATAGCCAACAAGAGGGGGTAGACGTAAACGTGCGGCAAGATAACCAAAAATTAAGGCTAGACCAAAACCAACCGCAAGTAAAATAATAAGATCTACATCATGTGGCACTAAAACCCCCTTAAAAAACTTTTTAAATGAATAGGAAATTGAACCTCAGCACAGATTAAGCATGATTAGTGCCAAAGGACCAAGAGATTGTAACAACTCGAATAAAAAAAAGGCGAAAAAAAGCGACCCAAAGAGGATCGCTTTTTTAAGAAAACCAAAATTATTTAATTTTAGCTTCTTTGAAGATTACGTGTTGACGGATTTTTGGATCAAATTTTTTGATTTCCATTTTTTCCGGCATAGTACGTTTGTTCTTAGTCGTGGTATAGAAATAACCTGTACCAGCAGAAGAAACTAGGCGAATTTTATCACGCATGGTTCAGACTCCTTAGATCTTTTGACCTTGAGCACGTAGGTCTGTAACAACCTTCTCGATACCCAATTTGTCGATAATACGCATACCCTTAGTGGTTAAACGAAGACGTACAAAACGTTTTTCGCTTTCTAACCAGAAACGGTGGTGCAGGTTCGGCTCGAACCGGCGTTTAGTTTTGTTGTTGGCGTGTGAGACGTTGTTACCAACGACTGGACGCTTGCCGGTAACTTGGC
>JAHLFF010000216.1 GCA_018883945.1 Candidatus Acinetobacter avistercoris | reverse complement strand
TTGTCACTTGATCTAGTAACGAATCTTATTGGCGGCTTAACAGGTGGCTTATTGTCACTTGATTTCGTATCTAACTTGCTGGGTGGCATCACTGGCGGTCTATTACCACTCGATTTAGTCACTAATCTCATCGGTGGTTTAACGGGTGGTTTGTTGTCACTTGATCTGGTCACGAATCTCATTGGTGGCTTAACAGGCGGCTTATTGTCACTTGATTTCGTATCTAACTTGCTCGGTGGTATTACTGGCGGTCTATTACCACTAGATTTAGTCACTAATCTCATCGGTGGATTGACTGGCGGCTTATTGTCACTTGATCTTGTTTCTGACTTGCTTGGCGGCCTCACTGGCGGTCTATTACCATTGGATCTAGTAACGAATCTTGTGGGTGGTTTGACAGGCGGCTTGTTGTCACTTGATCTTGTTTCTGACTTGCTTGGTGGCATCACTGGCGGTCTATTACCATTGGATCTAGTAACGAATCTTGTGGGTGGTTTGACGGGTGGCTTGTTGTCACTTGATTTCGTATCTAACTTGCTTGGTGGCATCACTGGCGGTCTATTACCACTAGATTTAGCAAACAATCTTGTTGGTGGCTTAACAGATGGTTTATTGTCGCTTGACCTCGTATCTAATTTATTAGGCGGTGTAACGAGCGGTCTGTTGCCATTAGATATTGTGACCAATCTGGTTGGTGGTTTAACACCATTGTTAAATGAAGCTGTTAATCTTGTTCCGACTGAGAGTATTTCGAATCTAGTTGAGAGTGGATTAAACGCTGAAATTCCGGTTGATGCGATTGGTAATTTATTAACAGAAAGTTTGAATATTATTCCGACTGAGAGTGTTTCAAATCTAGTTACGAGTGTATTGGAAAATGATATTCCAGTTGATGCGATCGGAAATCTATTGACCAATTTGGTTGGTGCATTACCAGTAGATTCGCTGTTGAATACACTTACTGATTCGTTGCAATTAAATGGATTGACAGATTTCTCTGCGAAGCCACTAGATCTAAATATCTTGGAGCAAACGCTACAGAGCAACGCTGGTGTTACTGCAAATGACGAAGTGAGTAATTTGCTTAATAATCTAATCGGTACTGCTATCGTTTCGACTGAGAAGTCAAATTCTCCAAGTCAGTTTGTAGGTGATTCAGTTCTAGTGATATCTAAACCGTTGCTAACTGATCAGTTATTGGATAACAACTCAAGCTTAATTTAATTTTAAATTAAATATTTAAAATTAAATGTTAAAAAAAAGATCACCTTAGCTTAAGGTGATCTTTTTTATTTAAAGCAGAAAAAAATTAAGATGAACAGCTCACCATAATTTCAGGTTCATCACTTGCTAATGGTGCTAAATCTTCAGGCTTTTCTAATTGAGCTTGTTGGGTATAGGGTTGACTCAATAGTGTGAATAAACGATCAATCTCAGAAAAATCATCTCGTTCCGCTTTTTCAATGGCCGTTTGTAGCATGTGGTTTCGTAAAATATAGTGCGGATTAGCTGAGCACATTTCCTTATCTAAAGTCTGAGTTTCTTGTCCATCACGAATACCTTCATATTGGCTCAAGAAAGCTTCAAATTGACGTCGATCAAGACAATCATCTTTGATGACTTCGTATTCCTTATTTTGAAGGCGAATAAAGCTTTGGGTGTAGTCGAGTTGTTCTGTTTGTAAAATACGAAGGAATGCCATCGCACAATCGAAACTGTTTTTATGATCCTTAGGTAAGCCCATTTTTAGACTCAGTCCGAAGCGATAATGTTCTAAAAAAGTCGGTTCAAAATGTTCTAAACATTTGGCGAGGTCTTCTTTAAATTGTTCTTTGTGTTCGGGTTTAGCTAGAGGAATGAGGTTGTTTAACCAAGTCCATAAGTTCCAATGTGCAATACTCGGTTGTTGCTGGTAGGTATAGCGAGCATTGTAATCAGAATGGTTGTTAATCCAGTTCGGTCTGAAGCGCTCCATAAAACCATAGGGGCCGAAGTCTAGCGTAGAACCGGTAATATTTAAATTATCCGTATTCATCACTCCATGAGCAAAACCAACCAGTTGCCATTTTGCAATCATCACCGCTGTACGTTGAATCACCTTGATCGCAAAAGCCAAAATAGGTTGTTCTACTTCCAAACATTCAGGGTAATGCCATGCGATACATTTCTCAGTAAATTCTTTGAGTAATGTGGGTTGGTATTGATTAATCCATTCAAAATGTCCGAGTCGAATATGACTGTCTGATGTTCTTAACATCATGGCGCCAAGCTCTAGCTTTTCACGTTGTACACCTTGGGTGGAAGAAGTGAAACCTAAGGCATTACTTGATGGCACACCTAATGCATTTAGCGCATGTCCTGCCAAGTATTCACGGATGACGGAGCGAAGCACTGCACGGCCGTCGCCCATACGAGAGTAGGGGGTAGGGCCTGCACCTTTTAAATGTAAGTCGATGGTTTGATTATCTTGATCCAAAATTTGCGCGATGAGTAATCCACGACCATCACCTAATTGGCCTGCCCATTGTCCAAACTGATGTCCAGCATAAACCATTGCAAGAGGTTCAAATTCTGAAAATGTTTGTTGGCCACTACAAATTTCGACCCAATTTTCTTGATCCTTTGCAGACCATTGTAATTTTTCAGCCAGCGCTTGATTAAAATGACCAGGCTTAGCACCAGAGAGCGGCTTAGGTTGTTGATGGTGATAAAGCTTGGCATCAAGAGAAGGATAGCGCGGATTAAAATGCATAACATAAACAGTAAATTTTGAATTAAAAATACTATAGCAAAGATTCTATGGAATAACTGTAGGGCTTTCATACTATGCAGAAGTGACCAGTTCATGTTGCTAGTCCACAATAAAAAGCTTTGCGCCTGTCACCGTAGAAGAGCGGTGTGCTTCAGCATTATCTGCAACTTGGTAACTCATTCCTGCGGTTAAGGTAAATGAACGACCATCGTTTAACTCAGTATATAACTCACCTTCGATACAAAACAAAATATGTCCTTTATTGCACCAGTGGTCGGCGAAGTAATGTGGAGAATACTCAACAATTCTCACTCGAATATTATGAAATTGCTGAGTTTGCCAAAGTGCAAAGCCACTTTCTCCTAGATGTTTAATCTTTTTAACATTCGTCCAAACCGTGGTTCCGAATGGAATATTGTCTATATTCATGACTGATCCCTTGCATGAGTATTGTATCGATCATAAAAATAAGAAAAGCTCCTATTGGAGCTTTTCAGAGAAGGTATTGCTTTAAGCTAGTGTGGTTACACCGTGCTTTTTTTTAGATTCCGCACAAGGATCTGTAAGGTATTGCGATGATGTGCTAAACGTTGTTCAACCAATTGAAAATCAACTTTTAACTTACCGTCCATTTGATGGATTTTTTCAGCCACAGAAGCTTTCTTGGTTTGAATTTCTTGCTCTTTCAACTTTGCCCAATCATTTAAAGTTTGGGTAAAGGCTTCGTATTCTTGAGCAATACGATCTTTGACCGTCGCAATATCATCATTAACGTTATGACCATACACAGCTAAATCTTGCTCAGCGTATTTAAAACGCATAGCCAGTTCAGCTTTCTTGATATTGAAACTTGGAATACGACGAAGATTTTTGGCTAGGCCTAGTTTAGAACACGTCCAAATCAACCATTTTGTTGGGTCATATTGCCACCATTTCACACCATTACGATAGTCATATTGGAAGATATGATGATAGTTATGATAACCCTCACCCCATGTCGCAATCGCTAAGACAAAGTTATCACGTGCAGTATTTTCATCTGTATATGGACGTTTGCCCCACATATGACACAGTGAGTTGATGAAGAAAGTTACATGGTGACTGAGGATCAAACGTAATAATCCACCCAGTAAAATAACACCCCACATATCACCGACAGCCCAGCCGACAGTAGTTAAAATAACGACATGAACAGCGATGACTAAAGGTACATAATATTTGTCTTGGAACATGACGATTTTGTCATTTAACAAGTCAGGTGCATTTTTATAATTTGCTTCAGCTGCTGGATAGTTACGAAGCATCCAACCGATATGCGCATACCAAAAGCCGTTGTTAATTGAATAGGGATCTTTTTCAACATCGTCTACATGACGGTGATGTGTACGATGCCCTGAAGCCCAATATAAAATACTATTTTGCATAGTGAACGTACCACCAAGCATGAGTAATATTTTTAAAGGTGTAGACGCTTCATAAGCACGATGTGCCCATAAACGGTGATAACCCGCTGTAATACTTAAACTACTAAATCCAAGTAAAACAAACATACTGATCCATGCACCTAAAGTAAAATCGTGGTGATAGGCGTATAAAGGAATTGCAATAATGGCAACAATAGGTAAAAACACCAATGCGAAAACTGCTATCCAATTTATTGGGGCTTTGTGTAGGGGAGCATTCATCTCCAACAGCACTCCTAGAACCTTTTAATAAGGTCGGTATAAACGAAATCGGCACCACATTTTTGTGGCTAAGACTTAACCATATTAGCATGAGAGAACATTTGTTCACTACTATTATTGTACAGTTGTATTGTGAAAACAGTAACAAAATAATGTGACAATATTAGCTGTATTTATCAATATTTAAAAAGATATTTATTCTTCTATTTCTTAAATAATAATTGTCTTTAAAAATAGACACTTTTAAGCAAAATTGCTGAATTGGTCTGTGTGGTCATCATTCCAGCCAATGATTTTTTATTATTCTCTCTATCTCTATCTCTATCTCTATCTCTATCTTAAAGCCTGCATCATGCTTTTAGGTATATCGGTAATTAAACCATTTACACCCAAGCCTTTAAGTTGTTTCGCGCGTTCAATATCATTCACCGTCCAGACACTGATTTCTAATTGCATATTTTGAGTGGCTTTAATGATTTCATCTGTGGCCAATGGATTCATCCATCCGATTTGACAGCATCCCAAAGCCAATGCCTGATCGATCGCTTTAAATTTCACATCATGTTCAATGAGCAAACCGCGTTTAAATATTGAGTTTTGCTGTTGAAGAGCATGGAGGATTTTAGCATCAAAGCTGGTAATGACCGCAGTCTGTTCAAAACCTTGTAATTGTTGTTGTAAGGACTGAATGAGTAGATCTGCCTGTTGCTGAGTTTCGACCGCTTTCACTTCAACTTCGATATGCTCAAAATTTTCAATAATTTTTAAAGCTTGATTCAGTAGCGGTGTCTTTTCGACGTTGTTCCAATCTGACCATGTCGCTGCATGATTATAATGCTCTAGATCTTCGCTAGCACATTCGTATACAGATTTTTCCTGACCTGAGGTTCGAATGAATTGGTCATCATGCATAATGATCAGAGCATGATCTTTCAATTGCCGAACGTCAAATTCAACCGCACGAATACCTAATTCCTGAATGTATTGAAAACCACCCAGCGTATTTTCTGGTGCTTCGCCACGCGCACCTCGATGCCCAATTATTCGCATGTTGAATTCATCAGTTGAAAAGCTAGTGTATTGCGTACAGAGAATACTATTGTCGACATAGATTATTTCATTGAAATGACATCATTAATTTTCGTCGGTTGCAAAAGAAAAACAAGTCCCAACCGACGAGAATTTTCAGATATAAAATCAGAGCATAATTTTAGTTTTCGATGGTGTCATTAATGTTTTTCTGCCAAAGCACTTCAGAACCACCTTCAGCACGTTGCAACGCACGTGATGCAACGAATAACCAATCTGAAAGACGGTTTAGTAATTGTAGTGATACGGGTTGAATATTTTGATCACGTGCATGCACCGTCATCAAACTACGTTCTGCACGGCGACAAACCGAACGTGCTTGATGTGCATAGCTACACGCCAAGGTTCCGGCAGGCAGAATAAAGTCTTTGAGCATCGGTAATGCTTCGTTCATACGGTCTATTTCTTTTTCTAGAAATTCAACTGAAACAGGCAACACCATATTGTAGTTTGGAATACACACTTCACCACCAAGATCAAATAACCAGTGTTGAATCAAACTGAGTGACTTGTCCCATTGCGCTTTATTTTCTATAGCACTCACTGTGATTTGCGAACGTAATATACCGATGCACGAGTTTAATTCGTCTACGTCGCCTAGTGCGTGAATACGTAAATCATCTTTTGCAACTCGAGAACCATCACCCAGTCCTGTAGTGCCCGAATCGCCAGTACGCGTATAAATTTTACTTAAACGGTGACCCATATGAGTTCCTTGAATTTTGGATAGTTCTATTGATTAAGGATAATGCCATAGCTGTGACCTTATCCTTAAATTTTCGCTATTTAAGTGAGCTTAAAGCCAACTCATTTTTTAATACTTAAAAGTAACTCCAGCGGAAGCTAAGCGACCACCGTTGACGTAATAAACATTATTTCCGTTATAAGACGTTTTGTAATTCACATCACCTACATTTTGAATGTTAGTGAAAAGTTTTACATTTGGATTTACGTTCCAGTAAGCGTTTAGATCAATGGTCATATAGCCAGGGTTCGTTGCTGGGCCGATCAATGCAGAGTCTGCAAAATCTTTTGAATGTGATTTTGCAGAAATAGCCGTACTTACGCCAAATTGATCATTTTGCCAACCTGTGCTTAGGGTGGCGCTTTGACGTGGTCGACGTACTAAATCTAACTTGCTCACATCATTCTTGGCTTGTACATAAGCATAAGCAAGATTTAAGAAGAGTTCGTCATGTTTCCAATTTAGATTAAGTTCACCGCCTGTAAATGTTGCTTTATCAACATTATTTAAAGCACTGGTGTAGGTGATCAAATTATCGACTTCATTACGATAAACGGATAATCCAGCACTAAGTTTATCGGTGATTCGTTGATCTAAGCCGATTTCATAAGAGAAACTTTCTTCTGGTTTTAGGTCAGGATTCGCACCCCAGCCTACAGCATATAAATCATTATTGGTTGGTGCTCTGAATGCAGATCCAATATTGGTATATATACTCGTTGAGGGTAAAATTTGGTAGCGGGCAGCAACTTGGCCAACGGTGTGTGTCCCAAATTTTTGATGATCTTCTACACGAACACCGACTTGAGTATTAAGTTTTTCAGCTTGATATTGATGTTGTAGAAAGTAACCCGTGGTGTTGACACCTTTGTTGTAAAAAACATCTTGTCCAGGATAGTAAACGCCTTCCCACTCATAGCCTTCACCTTCAGCAAAAATATCGCTTTCTTGATTTTTATGCGAAATGCCGAACAAAATATTTTGAGAAGGGTTGAATTGCCACTTGCTATAAAGTTCAGCTTCTTGAGTCTGATTTTTTACAAAATCAGGTTTTTCATTTTGTTGAAGATCATCTTTGAATTGGGATAATCGTGCATTCAATTCAAAAGTATCTATTAAGTTGATACGACCTTTTAAATTAATTGTTTCATTTTCAAAGTCATGAGATGTTAAATTGCCGTAATTATCATAATTACTGAAACCTTTATTGGTGTTGTAATCGACAGAAGCTGCAAACTTTTCTTTTTCAACACCGAGTTTTGCGCTATAGCCTTTTTGATCATATGCTGCTTTGTCAGAACCTGTGATTGTTGTGGCTGGCGTACCATCTGTTTCTAAACGTTGTCCACGTATCTGAGCATATAAACCATTTTCAGCAAAATCAGCACCAGCGACAGTTTTATAAGTACTATTCTCAGCAATTTCACCTGTTATAAAGGCACTATTCTTTTCAGGAATCTTGCTAATCAGTTGAATAACGCCCCCAATCGCATCGGTTCCATATAGAACAGATGCCGGTCCTTTAAGAATCTCAATTTGTTTGATATCTGTAGTATCTAAAAATGCGAGTGAAGCCATTCCTGAAGAAGCGCCATTCAAACGAATACCGTCACGTAAAATAAGTGTATGCGTTGAATTTGTACCCCGAGTGAAGATCGAGGCTTGCTGTCCGAAACCACCAGCTTGTACCATATTAATCGCTGCATCACTCATAAGAAGATGAGGGAGTTCCGCAATTGGAGATTGTTCTAAAATTTGAGGATCAATAATTGAAATACGTGCAGGCACATTCTTAATTTTTTCTTCAGAGCGAGATGCTGTTACTACCAAAGTTTCTAAAGATGAATTTACGACAGTTTTATCGGGGCTAACATTGGCATAAATGTGAGTCGAAAAACCCGATACGATAGCGATAGCGCCGACAAGGGTAGTCGGTTTAAAAGGAGAAGACATGATTTTACGCTCCATACATTCACCCCTCGTGAATGATTGAGTTAAAGAACGCAATAAGCAGGTATCCGGACTTAAATATAAATGTTGACGTGCATAGTATTGCATCAACATTGGTATATCCGCCTTCCCACACCGTTGTGCAGTGGCGTAAATTCAAAAAATTTAGAGCGATATACGTTTCATTTTACCGTTGCGAGGGCAGTGTTGGATTCGCACCAACTTCCCTAAAGCCTTAGCTTGAACTCATTGCAAGTTGGGCGCAGTATAATGTTTGGTTTTAATTTAAACAACGCATCTTTATAAAATTTCAGGATGAACTTTACTCAAGCCAAAAAAATTGCATTACAATGTTTTGCCTATATTTATTGTTAACTCCTAAATCAGGCTTTAATTGCGTCATAGTTGAGTCACTGTATATGCGAACGCGTGCCAAAATTTGTGGAATTACCCGTGTAGAAGATGTTCAAGCTGTTGTCCAAAGTGGGGCAGATGCGATTGGATTTGTGTTTTATCCACCCAGTCCAAGGCATGTTTCTATTGAACGGGCAGAAGTGCTTATTCAGCATATTCCAGCTTATGTACAAACGGTTGGATTATTTGTAAATGCATCACTTGAGCAGATTCAGCAGGTCTTAAAGAGCGTTCCGCTCGATTTAATTCAATTTCATGGCGATGAAACCGCTGAACAATGTCAAGATATTGCTCGACAGGTGCAGCGCCGATGGTATAAAGCCATTCAAGTGAAACCTGATCTGGATTTAATTCAAACAATTGAGCAATATCAACACGCTGGTGCCAGTGCTATTCTCTTAGATGCATGGCACCCTGAGCTCAAAGGTGGCACAGGTCATTCATTTGACTGGTCACAATTTCCAAAACTCAATATTCCTTTAATTTTAGCAGGTGGTTTAAAGCCTGAAAATGTTGAAGCCGCTATAAAGACGACAGGCGCATATGCGGTCGATGTCAGCGGAGGCGTAGAGTCCGCAAAAGGTATAAAAGACCAACAACTCATTGAACAATTTATGCAAGGAGTCCATCGTGGATCAGCAAACTGACTATACCCAATTCCCAGATCAAAAAGGGCACTTTGGTATTCATGGCGGTCGTTTTGTGTCAGAAACGCTAATGTCCGCATTACAGGATTTAGAAAAACTCTATTTCCGCATGAAAGATGATGCTCAGTTTTTAGCAGAATTCGACCGAGATTTAGCCTACTATGTCGGCCGTCCTAGTCCGCTTTATCATGCTGAACGATGGTCAAAAGAGTTAGGTGGTGCACAAATTTACTTGAAACGTGAAGACTTAAATCATACGGGCTCTCACAAAGTAAACAACACGATTGGTCAGGCACTACTGGCAAAATTGTCTGGTAAAAAACGTATTATTGCTGAAACAGGCGCAGGTCAGCACGGTGTTGCAACGGCAACAATTGCGGCACGCTTAGGGCTAGAATGCGTGGTGTTTATGGGTGCTGACGATGTAAAACGTCAAGCCATGAATGTTTATCGCATGCGTTTATTGGGCGCTACAGTGGTTCCTGTAGAAAGTGGTTCAAAAACGCTTAAAGATGCTATGAATGAAGCGATGCGTGATTGGGTGACCAATGTTGATTCAACTTATTATGTGATTGGTACGGTTGCTGGACCGCATCCATATCCACAATTGGTCCGTGATTTCCAATCGATTATTGGCCGTGAAGCACGCAAACAAATTCAAGAACAAGCAGGTCGTCTACCTGATGCATTGGTTGCTTGCGTCGGTGGTGGTTCTAATGCGATGGGCTTGTTCTATCCATTCTTGAATGACCAAGATGTGAAAATGTACGGTGTTGAAGCGGCGGGTCTAGGGATCGCGTCAGGTAAACATTCTGCACCATTAAATGCAGGTCATGTGGGTGTGCTTCATGGGAATCGAACTTACTTGATGTCAGATGAGCAAGGTCAGATTATTGAAACACATTCAATTTCAGCAGGTTTGGATTACCCTGGTGTAGGCCCTGAACACAGTTTCTTAAAAGATATGAAACGTGTTCAATATATGCCAATTGATGATCAAGAAGCGTTACAAGGTTTCCGTAATTTGACTCAAATCGAGGGAATTATCCCTGCGCTCGAAAGTGCGCATGCGATGGCTTATGTGACCAAACTTGCACCGACCATGTCTAAAGATCAAATTATCATTGCGACTGTTTCAGGTCGTGGTGATAAAGATTTGATGACCGTTGCACGCATTGATGGCGTTGAAATGGTTGAGATGTAATTGCTTTTATAAGTCTTTCCTTTTGAGAGAGGCTTAAAGAGTGGCAATATTAAAATCGTGTTTGGTATAAGCCAAGCACGATTTTTTTATAGATATAGAGAAGGAAAAGTAGATAACGAAAATCTAAACTTTAATAATTATTAAGCATCAATAATTAATCACATATTTTTTGATCAACGCCGACGGTCTAATTATTTAGTGATAAAAATAGTTAGAAATGAAATTTAGATAGTGACTCTTTCAATTAAGAGGCGAAAATCTACGATAGTCAGCTCTTAAGCATTATATTCCATATTGGACTATAAAAAACAAATGAAGGGTCTTAGATTATTGATATTTATTTAATTAATCGATATATAAAATAATTTTTTATTTCATCCCTATTGTTATTTTTATAATATTTTACTGTTCCACTCTTATTCTGAGATCACCTATTTAACCATATTTTTATAACATCACTGACGATGCTTGTAGTTTCAAATAGATATCGTGAGTTTCTGTATTCTTTCAATAATTACTTGATCACTTTCAAACACTGGTACATAAAAAAAGTTAAAACTTCCATGTGATAATGTAACATTTTTATCAAATAAGTGTGACAAGAGTCACACTTATTGTTATATTGTTTTTGTATGTCTCAATTTTTGGAGGTGTAGAATTTTCCCTATTCGTATTTTGAGTGGTTGTTGACATCATGAGCAATAATCAAATTTATTTTTACAGTATGCATCTCTGTCATTAGGTTAAATTTTTTAATATCGTTATCATCAGAAAAAACATCAATTAAATAATTTCTAAACCTAGATAAAAATAAATCATATTAAATACTTGGGAATATTGATTTTTAAATCCTAGATGTTTTTAATTTCTTAATATTTTTATATAAGGAAGTTAAAAATTTATTCATACCAGCCCAATATTATAAAAATATAAATTTTTTTAAAGAATCAAAAGAATTTACTAAAAAGAGAAATATTATATGTATAAATCACCATTGATCGTTATGTTAACGCTATTTGGATTGACCGCATGTGTGTCAAAACCATATTCAAATCCAGAAAATCTATTATTTCAAAAAAAAGGCTCTGGTTCTACACAAACAATTAATGTGAAAAGAGATTCAGTATTATGCGCTGGAGATAGCGTAGATAAACAAAACTGCCCGATTAACTTTTATATTGATAATTTTAAATCTGGAAGTTTTTTTATCAACAATGCTGCAAAATTTAACTTAAGAGCTGAAACATATAATTTTAAAGTACAAAACTGTACAACTGAATGTGCAATATGTGATTTTGATATTGCAATAAATTCATCAACAAGTCGCGATTTTATGCTCTCAGTCGACTCTAAAGGTCAACCTTATATTATTCATGGTGGAAAGGCCTTGAGTTGCCCTGTGGGTTCTGCTTCTGCAGGAGAAACGACCAAAATTAACTTATATACAGATACGTTATTTAAGTTTAATGGTTCAACGCTGAGTGAATTGTTACCTAAAGGTCGTCAAGAAATTTTAGAACTTGCAGCCAAAGTACGCGATGGTTTTATTTCAGTAAGTCAAGTCAACCTTATCGGTCATACAGATCGTTTAGGATCAGATGCTTATAATTTAAAGTTGGGCCAAGAGCGCGCAAATACTATTCGTGATCTACTGATCCAAAATGGTGTGTCTTCTCGCTATATTTCTGTTGAAAGCAAAGGTAAGCAGCAACCTATTACGAGTGGATGCAATGAAATTGCATCGCGTCACAAACTACAAAGCTGTTTACAACCTGATCGTCGCGTTGTCGTAGAAGTGATTGGGAAGTCTAAATAATACATAGATTAACGATATTCATAAATAAAATAAATCGAGATTAAAATGGCTAATTTTATTGTAATTGAAAAAGATTCTTTAAATAAAAAATTATTAAGTAATGAAAATATTGTTTTAAATGAGGCATCAATTATCCATGCTAAATTACAGCGTGGTGATGTTGCAGAATTCATTCAAAATGGTAATAACCTTGTACTAAAGTTAAAAAATGGTGAAGTTATTATCATTGAAAACTTCTTTGTGAAAAATAAAGATGGTATTCAATCAGATTTGGCATTCGAAGATGATGATTGTGGTTTCTTATGGTTTGAATTAAAAGATGGTGTTACTACTTTTAAAGAAATTTCAGGATTAGAAGAACTACTTCCAATTGCCACAGATGGTTCTATAGGTATATTACCTTGGATTATTGGTGGTGTTATCGGTGGTGGTGTTATTGCCGCGATTATTGATGACAAGGATAAAAAAGATGATATTAAACCTGTGCCACCAGAAGCACCAATAGTCACGATAGATTCAGTTAATCCCATTGTTGATCCAAAAGAGGGTTCTACAACAACGTTAACGGGTAAAATCACTCCACCAGCGGGAAGTATTCCAGATACAGTGACTGTTACGGTATCAGGCTTAGCGCCATTTAAAGCTGTAATTGATCCAATCCCAAATGCAGATGGTAGCTATAACTGGTCTGTAGCTAATGTTCCAGTTCAACTCACTGCGGGCAATACGCCTGTTGAAGTTGTAGGTACAGCTAAAGATCCAAAATCACCAGCGAATATATCTGAGCCAAGTATTGCAGCGAAAGGAAATATTCCAGTTGAAATTACGCCAGACGCGCCAACAGTTACGATAGATTCAGTTAATCCCATTGTTGATCCACAAGAGGGTTATACAACAACTTTAAAAGGTAAAATCACTCCACCAGCGGGAAGTATTCCAGATACAGTGACTGTTACGGTATCAGGCTTAGCGCCATTTAAAGCTGTAATTAATCCAACCCCGAATGCAGATGGTAGTTATAACTGGTCTGTAGCGAATGTTCCAGTTCAACTCACTGCGGGCAATACGCCTGTTGAGGTTGTAGGTACAGCCAAAGATCCAAAAGCGCCAGCGAATATATCTGAGCCAAGTGTTCCAGCGAAAGGAAATATTCCAGTTGAAATTACGCCAGATTTAACTGTTGATGACATGAAGGTCGTCAATGAAGATGAATCCGCTTCTGGAAACGTTCTTGAAAATGACAAAAAAGATGGTTTAACGGTCACTGGAATCACAATAAATGGAACAGAATATGGTGTAGGAACGGATATTATTATCACAGGTGTTGGTACAGTGAACGTGAATGCAAATGGTGCATACATCTTTAGCCCAGTAAAAGATTACAGTGGAAACGTTCCTGCGATTACTTACACTGTCAGTGATGGTGTTGCGAAAGACACTGCTAACTTAAATATTGAAGTTATTGCAGTTTCAGACGAACCAACAACAGGTAACTTTTTGTTAGATCCTGCTGCATTAAGTCTAAATATCCAAACCTGGTCAAATGTACAGAATGTCAATGGACAAGACTTATTACAAAATGGTGGTGATGGAGCAAGTAAAGAGGTTTTACTCAACGCAATTGATTACTTAAGAAACAATACCAATGTAACGAACAGCAATGGAAGTGCTGTTGGTACGTCAGGTACTGGAGTAACAAATAGTTTAGCTAATACTGATCTACCGACCTATGAAGCTGTTTATATTTCTGGTTACGTGTTCTTAGAAGAAGGTCAAACCTATCAATACACAGGACAGGGAGATGACAGTGCCGCGATTATGATCGGCGATAATGTTTCTTCATTACATGTGAATTGGCGAGGCACAAGTACCACTGGAGATGCTGCATTCAATGTGAGCCAGTCAGGTTTCTATACATTCCAATTTTATGCACACAATGCCGCTGGTGAGGGAAATTATAATTTCACTCTCCAAAATAGCGATGGCTCAGAGATGAAATATTATCCGAGTGTTAGTGCGATAGAAGAAAGCTTAAGAGATGCGAGTTATATTTTAGGTCAATATGATGCTGGCGTAGATGGTAAAAATGACACTGGATTTTATCCAGCGAATCTCGGATATCAAGGCGAGTCTTCAAAAGAGATTGATCTCAATCGTATTCATTTAAAAGCAACGGATACAGATGGTTCAGAATACTTATCATTTGAAATATCAGGTTTACCAATTGGTGCAGAACTGAAACTTAAAGATGCGAATAACGTAGATAGAACAGTAACCGTTGGTGCGAATGGTAAAGCGACTTATATTCCAGTTGATTTAAATGCGGGTACAACAGAATACAAGGAATTTAAACTTACGCTTGGAGACAAACAGAAGGCATTATTGGATGTTAGCTTAAGCGTAACGTCTACGGAAAAGTCGAATGGAGATCGTTCATCTTCAACTTTAGATTTTGAGATTAAATTGACAGATGCTGATGCGGTCGTTGTCCAATCAGACCTAAGTGTTCAAACGCCTTCTGATCATGGTTCTAATGACGTTTCTATTATCTTTGAATTACTCAGTGATAATTCAACTGGTGGTAATGATCTTCAAACAAATGATCAATTTGAAGTTGGAAATTCAAATCATATTATCGATGTTTCGGCACTCTTATCTAATGAAGTATCTAATGAAGTATCTGATGAGATAAATGCCAGTAACTTGGCTGAGTTTATGACAGTGGATTATGATGCTGAAAATGACCAAGCCATCATTTCAATTGATCGTGATGGCTCCGCAGGGCAGTATCAATCTGAAAATCTCATCATTCTCACTAATCAGCCTAATGCTTTTAGCTTAGACAGTTTGCTAAATAGTAATCAGATTATTATGGGTTAATGTTGATATTCAGTTATAGGTTTCCGAGCCTATAACTGATTTTATTAATTTTAACCTGTTGAACGAAATAGGTCTATTGAATGCTTTTTCATCGCTCTTTTTTTCAACGCTTTATAGAGCATCTGTTTGGTTTTATCTTGGCCGTAAAAAGTTTTCGGAATAAAAATTAACCAATTTGTTTGCGCGTATTAATGGCAGCGCTATCCAATTATAAATTAAAAAAAAGCACTTATTTATTGAATGAATACATGAGGGGATAATGGATGATTTCACTTGAAAATAAAAATGATCAATTCTGTTAAATGCGATGATCTGTCGATTTTCTAAATAAAGCTCTTATATAAACATTCTCCACTCTGGTTTATTGATACGAAATAAGCAAAATTTTTGTATCATTACGACATCTCATGCATGCTTTTTTAAGTCAATTATATTTATAGACACATCAGCTTATTAAATTCATTTTGATTTGAATAGTTGATCATAAAGTATTTATGCATGTTTAAATTGAAGGTTTGAAAAATTCAAAAGGAAGTTTAGTCAATGCCTAGCTTATTTATCGTCATGCTTGGTGGTCGTCATGCGCGTGCCAATACAGAAGTGCATGATGTCGTGCTGACGGTTGGTGAATCTTTAGAAGAAACTTATCCGCAACTAAAGAATGCATGGTTTGGTGAGCAAAAAGGTTTACATATCGATGCTTGGGCAAAAATTAATGGTGTTGCATTTGAAGGAAAGAAACACCGTCTAGCCTTTGTCGATGCAGCGCCGAATCAATCAGAGCAAAGACTCTTTCTGATTAATCTAGGCGGCTATGATGCTCGTGAATTCGGTGAGTTACATCGATACGTCTTGGTGGTTGCGCAAAACGAAATGGTCGCAAAACAACGTGGCAAAGCGCATTTTGCAACGCACTGGCAAAAACAGCATACAGATCGTGTGCTAGAGGTTGATGACTGTATTGCGATTGATCACATTCATGGTCGGTACGTTCAATTGGTGGAAGGGGATTTTCAAGAAAATCAATGGGAAAATACCTATCTGCTGATTTAGATCATCAAAAATGAGTAATTGGGAGTGGATTGGTTTGACTAATCATGAATATGAAATTGTCTGTGTTCCTGAAATTTATTTAGATAATATCGCAAAGACTCAAATTGCCAAGCTACTCACCGCATGTTTTCCTGAAGAAAATTTTCAGGGACGACATTATTTTAAACAATTGCCACATTATCGATTATTACTGAAAGTTCATGGTCAGATCATTGCCCAATTGGCATTGGATTACCGGATGATGACTTTAAATCAGGATCCAATCCGTGTACTTGGGTTCATTGATTTAGCCGTATTGCCACAGTATCAGAAGCAAGGATATGCAAGAGAGCTTTTAGAACACGTCGAAAAAATATTTTCAGATCTTTTCTTGAATATCGACTTTATGTTGTTAACGACAGAAAAATTTGAATTTTACCAAAAGTTCGGATTTAAGCGTACAAGACAAAAAGTAAAATGGTTAGCTATGGACAATCATCAAAATTATGGATTGAAGGAAGAATGGATCGATGATTGTTTGATGTATAAGTCTCTTACTCAGAAAGCATGGGTGGATGGCGCTGATTTAGATTTTTTAGGTTATTGGTATTAGTTATTTAATTCTATACAGGGCTTAGCATAAAAGAAGATAAGGAATTGAAAAAAAAGTTTAAGTTTGATATGGATAGGTGATTTGCGATAAAGCTCAAGCTTACAAGGCCTTATCAATAAAACAGCTATTAAATATGTAAAAAACACATTTTC
>JAHLFF010000215.1 GCA_018883945.1 Candidatus Acinetobacter avistercoris | reverse complement strand
CTCCTTCTCTTTAAATACTGGATCAGTAAAAAGCCTTTCTATGTTGTCACTACTTGTGCCAATTAAATCTACTATTTTTTCATTTAACATAATTTTATTTGGTATAACTCAAATAAATAAATTTATTATTTTAATAACTTAGTTTTCTATTAGATTATTCCAATAAAATTAACATATATGAATATTGATTTATTTTTAAACAGATTTTATATTTTTTCCTATTAAAGTCCTTGTTTCATATACGTTTATAAATTAAAACTAACCTAATTCAATCGAATTAAAACTAGAAATTGATGTATATGGTTAATCTCATTCACTAAATTTATCGAGGACTTTTACACCTGCTAGTAACTTACTCATTTAACTAGGGAACTCCTGACACTCAGTTTATCTACAAGCAATTTGATGCAATACATCTTGGTTTCTGCACCCATTTCATATAAACCGTTCATTCTAAGAGTTTAGGACCAAGCTTATTCATTTGAGAAAATATTGATGAGTTAGCTTTTAAGAACAAATTTATGTCAACAAAGTCCCTTACAAAAAGAACAATATAGACAGATAAGAAATCAAAGGATATGCTAAATCCAACCCAAGTTGGTTTTTAATTAGCTTAGCAATTGGGTTAATTTCATAAAAAAGCTGTTAAAATTCAAGGAAGAATAATAATGCCTCAATCTATCTGGATTCCTATAGAGGAATACCGCATTCAAGCGGATCTATATTCAAGTTCAAAGCCCATTCAAAAAATCATCATTATGGCGCATGGATTAGGTGGCGAAAAATCGTGTGGTTTGACAGATTTTGCTGAATATTATCTAAGCCTCGGTTTTGCCGTTTGTGTATTTGATCATCGGGGTTTTGGTCAAAGCACTGGAAAGGTCAAAAATTTAGTCGATAAAACCAGTCAACTCAATGATTGGCAAGCGGTAATCAGCTATATCAAAAATGAGTTCAAACTCAGCAATGCAGATCTCGTGTTGTGGGGATATTCCTTTAGCGGCGCACATGCTTTAACACTCGCCAGTGAAGTGCCATTTAAAGGTGTTATTGCCAACTTCCCACATGTGGATGGTCTAGCTAGCTTAACGCTTTATCCAAAAAAATACCTTTTACCAGCAACATTGCTTGCTTTACAAGATATAGCCCTAGCTCGATTCGGCAAAGTCAAAAATATGCCTGTCGTATCACAAGATCGTTTTGCCATTTTGGCTGGAGAAGATTGTTTTGCTGCTTATCACGCCATTATTCCAGAGCACGTCACTTGGGAAAATGCAGTTCCAGCACGAATCGTGGCAACGATTGGTTTATATCGACCGACCACCGTGGTCAATCGTATTCAATGCCCTGTTCTGGTTACAGGTGCCAATCGTGATTCCTTAATTCCGATTCAAGCTACACGAAAAATGGTGGCTAAAAACGCTAAAATTGAATATTTCGAACATGATTGTGGGCACTTTGATTTATTTCACCCACCATTTCAAAATGCGATCTTAAATCAACATCGACAATTTTTAGAAAGTTTAACCTGATTTAAAAAAATCTAAACTGGTTTTAAAACTCCTAAAAAAGTTCAAAAACAATGACCTATGTCGAGAATGAGTGACCTTTTAAGCCTAAATAAAGATCACTCACCGCAATACATTCTTGCTGAATTTCAGCGGTAATTTTTCCGTATTTATAAAAACTATGTTTCATCAGTGCAAAAACCATTTCTACCAAATAGGTCATCTCATTCGGATTTTTAAAATGCAGTGGATCAAGTTTATGATTCAAAATATAGTGAATATCTGCTGAAATTTTTTCAATCACCACTTCCTGTAAATTAAATCCATCTACGTGAACAGGACCCCCTAAAATAAGAATACTGGCTGCTTTTTTTTCATTATAAAAAATACATACTTTTTCAATCAATTCCATGCAAATCGCTTCTGCAGTCCACGTTGCGAAGTGTTCGCTTTTGAATGACACATATTGTTGTAATTCTTCTAGATAGTTCTTAACGAGAATACTAAACAAATGATTCACTGTAGGAAAATATTGATAAATATTAATTTTGGGCAAATTTGAGCGCAACGCAATTTCTGGAATGGTGCAATGCGTTATTCCTTCAGACTCAAGAATTTTTATTGTTGTTTCGATCACCAGCGCTAAACGCGCTTTACTTCTCTTCTGAACGGGTAACTTTATTTCATTGAATAACATCCAATGCATCCTTCCTCTTGCTGATCAAAAATAATTCAACTATATTAGCAAAACCAACTATAGTTGGTTTTATATAAAAATAACATTCAAGGATTTGAATATGAGCACAGTATGTATCATTGGTGCGGGACCATCAGGAATTTCCGCAGCCAAAAACTGCCAACAATATGGAATAACATACGATATTTTTGAGAAGAATGACAAAGTCGGAGGAAATTGGGTCTTTAATTCCAAGACTGGTCATTCTTCTGTATATGAAAATACCCACATTATCAGCTCACGCACGATGTCAGAATTTGAAGACTATCCAATGCCTGAGCATTATCCAGACTATCCTCGTCATGACCATTTACAGGCCTATTTCGAAAATTATTCCAAGCATTTTGGCGTCTATGATCAAATTAAATTTCACCATACCGTCGATCATGTCACTAAAAATGAAAATGGTAAATGGCAGGTAGAATATACAGATGCACAAGGTAAAAAATCTGAAAAAGCTTATGATTACTTAATGGTCTCCAATGGCCATCACTGGATGCCTAAATATCCAAAATATGAGGGTGAGTTCACTGGGAAGTGGATGCACTCTCATGACTTTAAAGGCGTCAACGATGAATGGCGCAATAAAAAAATATTGGTCATTGGTGCAGGAAACTCAGGATGTGATGTTGCGGTAGAATCTGCTCGTGTATCTAAAGATATTTATATTTCGATGCGAAGCCCACAATGGTTCGTTCCTAAATTTATGTTGGGTTATCCAGCTGATATTTTAGTCAAAGCTTTAGAGAAATTGTCTCCTAAAATGCGCCAACGCATTCTCACCAAAATGGTCAAAGCATTTAGTGGTAACTATGCGGACTATGGATTACCAGTGAATACCAAGCCGATGTTAACGCAGCACCCGACGGCCAATTCAGATTTTATTGACTATATTCGTCACGGTAAAATTACACCTAAGCCAGCAATTAAACGTTTGGATGGGAAATTTGTTGAGTTCGTAGACGGAACACGTCAAGAATTCGACATTATCTGCTGTTGCACTGGCTTTTGGACTGTATTTCCTTTCTTTGACAAAGCATTTATTGATTTTCAATATGCTGAAAAATTACCGCTCTATCGTAAAATGATGCATGCAGAACATGAAAATCTATACTTCATTGGCTTATTCCAACCTCTAGGATGCATCTGGCCGATCTCTGATCATCAGGCTAATTTGGCTTGTCAGGAAATTTTAGGACGTTATAAACGCCCTGCAGATATGCATCAGGCCATTCAAAATGAACTTGATAACCCACATTATGACTTTGAATCAGGTCAACGTCATGCAGCAGAAGTTGACTACAATGACTTTAGGGCGGAACTGGTCTCTGACTTGAAATCCGCAGGAATCCATATTCCAGAACGTAAAGCTCAAGTGTCCATTAAGAAGCTCATCGGTTCTTTACTCACTGCATAAATTAGTGTATTTGTTAGCTACTGGACTGATTTCAAATGGTTGATTCAGTCCTCTAAAATGGGGCTATTAAATTTAATCTGCCCCATCAACACCCATAAAACAAATAGAAACAATGATTTAAATTTTATTGAATATTTTTATAAATATGGAGTTAGCAATGCACGGACGTATGATGTTTCAACCTCTATTAATTAGCAGTCTTATTGAGCATGCTGCTGAATACCATGCAGATACAGTGATAATTTCCAAAAATACCAATGGCAGCATGACTGAAACCAATTGGGGAAATATTTCAGATAATGCTAAACGTGGGGCAAAAGCTTTAAATGACTTAAAAATAAGCCATGGAGAATGTGTTGCGACATTGGCTTGGAATAATCATCGTCATTTAGAAGCATGGTACGCGATTTCAGGAAGTGGGTTGATTTGTCATACCATTAATCCCCGACTTTTTCCTGAGCAACTCATATTTATTATTAATGACGCTAAAGATAAAGCTCTTTTATTCGACAAAACATTTTTACCCTTAATTACAGCGATTAAAACGCATATTCCAACTGTTGAAAATTTCATTTGTTTGGATGCACCTGATGCTGAAGTTCAAAAAGCCTTGCCAGAAGTCATATTTTATGATGATTTAATCGCAACTCAAACTGCTGAATTTATTTGGCCAGAATTTGATGAAACGACTGCCAGTTCACTATGCTACACCTCTGGTACGACTGGAAATCCTAAAGGTGCTTTATATACTCACCGTTCAACGATACTACACAGCTTAGCGGCCAGTCTTCCAGATACCATGAATTTATCTGCTAAAGACGTCATTTTACCTGTTGTACCCATGTTTCACGTTCAAGCTTGGGGCACACCTTATGCCGCGGCAATGGTCGGTGCATCGCTTGTTTTACCTGGTCCAGGTTTAGATGGAGACAGTCTGGTAAAACTGATTGATGATTATCAAGTGACCATCGCACTAGGCGTTCCGACAATCTGGCAAGGGTTATTGGCTTCTGCAAAAAAACTGGCGAGCCCACTCAGTTCTCTCACTCGAAATGTCATCGGTGGTTCTGCCTGCCCACCGTCAATGTTAAATACATTTAGAGATACCTATCATTGTGAGACTATTCATGCTTGGGGCATGACCGAATCCAGTCCGCTCGGAACAGCAAATCAATTAAAAGCCAAACATCGAACACTTTCCCAACAAGAACAAGCACAAATGCGTCTTTCACAAGGCCGCCCACCCTACGGTGTGAGTGTCAGACTTGTAGATGAGGAAAAAGGAACAAATCCAATTGCACACGATGGCGAAACCATTGGTAATCTACAAATAAAAGGTCATTGGATTATTGAACGCTATTTTGGTCAAACCAATTCAGCACTTACACCAGATGGTTGGTTTGATACTGGTGATATCGCTTCATTGGATCAAGACGGATTTCTTCAGATTAGTGATCGCGCCAAGGATTTAATTAAATCTGGTGGCGAATGGATTTCTTCAGTTGAGCTTGAAAATATTGCGATGGGCCACCCTGAGATTACAATGGCCGCTGTTATCGCAGCTGAACATCCTAAATGGGATGAACGTCCTGTATTGATCGCAGTGAAGCAACCAGATAGTCAAATATCCGAAGATGATCTGATCGCATACTACACAGATAAAATAGCGAAATGGCAAACCCCAGATAAAGTCATTTTTGTAGATGCCATTCCACTCAGTGGAACTGGAAAAATGTTAAAACGCAAATTACGTGAAGAGTTTAGTTCAGTCCTTTTGTAAGAATTGACTAAAAAATTTACATTATTGTGTTCAAATTAATTTCAGACTTCTTAACAATTTAGAATTATAGATCTTGTTAAGGAGTCTGTTCTTTGATGAAAAGAGTTGGCTCATTATTCATTCTGTTGAAACTCTGAATGACTTTTAAACCAATGATCTTTATCATCATTGATGAAGGTAGTGGTTGTAATAACTATTGCTTACTTAAAAAAGTATACCCTAGCAAAATATTAAATTGATTAATTGTTATTATTGTGGCTTAACTAGCTCTGTATAAAGAAGATAAAGTTAACATTGGCAGATTTAATAAGAACAGATTTAATAAATACAGTTCTAATAAGCAGCATTAGTTCAAAAGGGCTTTGTTGCATAAAGATTTTAAAGACTGATCTTTCCTAAGCTGCACAAATTTAAGTGACAA
>JAHLFF010000214.1 GCA_018883945.1 Candidatus Acinetobacter avistercoris | reverse complement strand
CCTCTAGACGATAGGGACTAAATAAACATACATACTTCTGAAATTGGCGTCCCTACGGGGATTCGAACCCCGGTTACCGCCGTGAAAGGGCGATGTCCTAGGCCTCTAGACGATAGGGACGTTTCAGAGGTGGGCGTATATTAGGTCGAAAATAGGGGGGTGTCAAACGCTTTTAAAAGAAAAGGCTCAATAAAAAGTTTGACTGGGTAAAATTAAATCATTTTTAAAATTTTTGATGAAATTTAATGCAAATTAATGTTTATTTCAGATTTTAAATCTTAAATTCCATATAAATAGAGTGGATCTAAAGTATTAAAATGAACGTTTAAAAAACAGGCGTTTAAGTTTAAACAGTCTTTAAACAAATTTTTCAGGTCATTGGCTGATTTGTAATATTTCTTCAGACAATTAAGTACACATATATTGATGTTTGTAACGAAATTTAAGGATTAAGGATTAAACATCAAAGACTAAGAAAAAAGTGAAATTTTAAGTCATAAACATAAGTGTCGAATTTATGAATAGTTTAATGAAGATGATGGCTTAGATTAAAATCATTTTTTTAGCTCATTTTTATTGATTAAAATACGATTTTCTTAACTGATAGATAAAAATAAGAGAGTGAATCAATCACTCTCTTATCAGGCTTATAAACACTATTTTTTGTGATACAAGGTGTAATAACTGATATAGCAGGCCGCTATAAAGATTAAACAACCAAAGAAACTGACTCGCATGGATGGATCAAACACCATGCTGATACAGGTAATGAAACAGAAGATAAAACCAAGAATCGGCACGATTGGAAAAAAAGGTGCTGCAAATCCTAATTCCTGCTTCGTATGACCTGCTTTATACCACTGTCGACGGAAATTAAATTGACTGAGGCAAATACTCATCCAAACAATGACCATGGTAAATGCGGCGATACCCAATAGATTGGTAAAGATCAGTTCAGGTGCGAATTGCTCTGAAAGTAGACCAGGCATAGCGCCAATCATGGTTACTGTCACAGCCACGTATGGAATACCGCGTGAGTTTACCTTAGAGAATACAGTAGGTAATTGTTTTTGATCTGACAAAGACCACATCATACGGGAAGCGGCGAAAAGACCTGAGTTCGCTGCAGACAAGAGTGCGGTAATAATAACGAAGCGAATAATATCTTCTGCATAAGGAATACCAATATGCTGGAAGACCGTCACGAAAGGACTACTACTCACACCACTAGCAGCCAATCCAGCTTCTTGATGTGGCAAGAGTGCGGTAACGACGATGATGGTACCCACAAAGAAAATCAATAATCGGAAAATGGCTGTATTGATTGCTTTAGGTACATTTTTAGCAGGATCTTTTGTTTCACCCGCAGCGACACCAATCAGCTCAGTACCCGAAAAGGCAAAGTTAACGATAAGCATCGTTGCAAAAATAGGGAATAGACCTTCTGGGAACCAACCTTGCGCTGTTAAATTGGTTAGTAAGGGCGCAGATTCCTCATAACCTTGGTAGCCCAAAATACCAAAGATGGCCATTAAGCCGAGGATAATAAATGCAACCACTGTAACAACTTTGACTAAAGCTAACCAGAATTCAGACTCTGCAAACCAGCGTGTCGAAATCATATTCAAGCTAAAGACAAAGACCCCAAAAATAAGGGTCAAAAGCCACATTGAAATGCCAGGAAACCACTCCTGCATGAGTAATGCGGCTGCGGTAAATTCAGTACCGAGAGTGACAGACCATGTCAGCCAATATAGCCAAGTGATGGTATAGCCTGTACCGGGTCCAATATAGCGTTTGGCATAAGCACCAAAAGAACCTGATTCAGGCATATGAACAGCGAGTTCACCCAAACATAGCATGACCATGTAAGCGATGATACCGCCGAGAAGATAAGCAATGATGGCACCAACTGGCCCCGTTTGTGCAATGACTTCACCCGAACCTAAGAATAGGCCTGTTCCGATTGCGCCGCCAAGCGAAATCATGACCAGATGTCGAGTACTCATAGCGCGTTTTAAAGGCGCAGAATTGCCCTGATGCGAAGCATCATTCGGAGATGAGTGCATAGGAAATGAAATAAAATGAATGAAGCGAGCTATTGTAGTGTAAAAGCCAAAGACTGCAATCGAATAATAGTAATTATTGCATGTGAAATAAGCGTATTGCTTAATATTGGCGTCCCTACGGGGATTCGAACCCCGGTTACCGCCGTGAAAGGGCGATGTCCTAGGCCTCTAGACGATAGGGACGTTTTGAGGTGATGGCTATACTATCGTTTTGATAGATTAATGTCAAAATCGAAATCAAGATATGTTTCACAACAGCTTATGTATTAAACGAGTTTGATTTAAATTCTCCGACTCTCAATCTATGATTTTTCGAAAAAATGGATAAATTGCTTCAAACGGGCTCATTTCACTTTTTTATAAATAATCTCTATAAACAAAAAGTGAAATCTGAATTTAATATGTGGAGAAAATTAAATATAGATTTTAGCGGACTTTATTTTAATACTAAATTTTTACTTAGATTCGTTTTGTAAGTCTATGCATTCATATCTGCTGATAAATGTGTATTTAACCGCAGGTAAAGCAATGCTAATCACTTCGAGCTGGTTAAATCTGAATTGACTTAAACATCTGAATGTTCTGCTTAAAGCGGAATTCATCAGATTATGTATAAAAATCTACAAAATATACTTGAGCTTTACGGTAAAGTATCACCAGAGCATTTAGCCTATTCAAAATAAAAAAGGTTCATTATCACTATGCATTCGACGTTATCAGGCTGTGAGGAATGTGACACTGTTTATCAAAAAGTTCCTCTGAAAGCTGGAGAGCGTGCCTATTGTAAGTGTTGTGGAGCAGAGCTTTATAGAGAGGGACAGTCCTTTACTCATCTTTTGGCATTGGTCATTACTGGATTAATTGTTTTTGTGATTGCTAATAGTTTTGCCATTGTGAAAGTTGAGCTGCAAGGGCTTTATTCTGATACCACATTGCTGGGAGCTGCATGGGCCATGTTTTATGCTGATCGTGCTTTTGTCGGTCTTTTAATTTTATTTACCACGTTCATCGTCCCATTGTTGTATTTGTTACTCATGGCGTATGTGTTAATCACCGTATTACTCATCTCTAAAGACCAATTACAAGTTCATCCTGAAAAAATTCGATTTGCTTTGAGAAGTTTATATCTCATTCGTGTTTGGGGAATGGTTGAAGTATTTTTGATTGGAGTATTGGTCACGTTGGTCAAATTGGTAGGGATGGTGGTTGTGATTCCCGGCATTGCACTTTGGGCATTTACGATATTGAGCGTATTACTGGTTTATATCGTGTCGATAAAAGTAAAGGATTTGTGGGACGCAATTGATCGGTACTCAATCTCATGAAAAAAAATAATGAATTAGACACCAATATCCAGCATGAAGATGCAGAATCCATTGTAAGAGCAATCGACTTATCTATGGTGCTTTGCCATTGTTGTGGACTACTCAATGATATCGCACCGATTACTCAACTTGAAGAAATAGAGGCTAAGCAAATTGATCATGCTAAATGTGTGAGATGCCATAGTCACTTACATGTACGAAAAACCAAAAGTTTAGAGCGCACATTTGCTTTTCTAATCGCGGCAACCATTTTATATATTCCAGCCAATGTACTTCCCATGACGGTGACTGAATCCTTGTTGGGTAATCAACAAGATACCATTATGAGTGGAGTGATTTATTTTTGGAAAAGTGGTGATTATTTTGTATCTACAGTTATTTTCGCTGCAAGTATTTTTATTCCCATGTTGAAGTTAGTGATTCTTGGAATTTTAATGTTGGCAGTATATTTGCAATCCAATAAACACTTACATTTTTCGCCTGAAAACTGTGCCAGAATGTACCGTATTGTAGAGTTTATTGGTCGCTGGTCTATGATTGATGTCTTTGTGGTGGCGTTATTGGCTGCATTAATTCAAATCCAATCACTGGCCACTATTCTCGCTGGACCGGGTGCTGTCGCCTTCGGTGCAGTAGTGGTGCTGACTATGCTTTCATCTTTGAGTTTTGATCCAAGAATCATCTGGGATAACTATTATTTAGCACAAAAAGAACAAAAACCAACCTCAGGTGGTGAGCGTTCAGATATTGTTTATGTACAGAAGTAAATATTATACTCATCGCATGTCATTGATATTGAGATGATCCAAATTCGAGCCAATTGAACAAAGAATAAAATATGTCTGACCAAAAAATAACTGATCAAAACTCAGATTTACCTTCAGAAGATCCCATCATTCGAGATCCTTCACGTTTAGCTGAGCCTGATAAAAAACGCGGAAAGTGGAAACCTTCATTTATTTGGATTGTTCCTTTTATTGCTTTGCTTATTGGTTTATCTCTGGCGGTAAAGGCCTATATGAGCATCGGTCCAAAAATTGATGTGTCTTTTAGAACGGCTGATGGTTTAGAGGCAGGTAAAACCACAGTCCGTTATAAGAATGTGAATATTGGCTTGGTTCGTCAAATTGATTTATCTGAAGATCGTTCACATGTGATCGCGAAGATTGAACTGAGTAAATCTGCCAGCAACTTTGCAGCAGAAGATACGCGTTTCTGGGTGGTACGTCCTCGTATAGGAACAGGTGGGATATCTGGAATTGATACGTTACTATCAGGTGCTTATATTGAAGTGGATGGTGGCAATTCTAAAAAGAAAAATGCTGATTTCAAAGGATTAGAAACACCACCTGTCGTGTCATCTGATGTACCGGGTAAAGTATTTTTCTTAAAGGCGGATGATTTAGGATCATTGGATTTTGGCTCTCCAATTTATTATCGAAAAATTAATGTGGGTCAGGTGACCGCATATAACATTTCAAATGATGGAAAAAATATTGAATTACAAACATTTATAAAATCACCCTATGATAAATTTGTGACCAAAGACACTCGTTTTTGGCAAGCGAGTGGTATCGATGTGAGCCTAAATGCATCTGGATTTAATTTGAACACGCAATCGCTGGCCAGTATTGTCGCTGGAGGTATTGCATTTGGTCATCCCGAAAATTCGAATTCTGGGATTGCAGCTGCCAATAGTCGCTTTGAACTGTGGGGTACACGCACTGAAGCGCTTAAAAAACCTGATGTGAATCCACGAAATATTGTGATGTATTTTTCTGATTCTTTGAGAGGACTTTCAGTTGGTGCACCTATTGATTTTATGGGTGTTGAAATCGGTAACGTAAAATCAATCAATACAGAATTCCATCGTGATTATAGTCAAATTCGTATGCGTG
>JAHLFF010000213.1 GCA_018883945.1 Candidatus Acinetobacter avistercoris | reverse complement strand
CCCTGCCAAGATCAAGGGAATATTTAGTTTAGGAAATGTCGTCCAATCAAAGCTGTGCCCTGTGCCACCTTTCAGTTCAGGGTGCCATGCGTCTAGTAAGACTGCGCTCGCACCTGCTGACGCAAAATGTGTAATTTCAGTGGCTACATCTAAATCAGGTTTCATTTGAATGGCTTTATACCAACGGCACCCAAGCATTGTCGCAATGGTTTGACATTGTTCAGGCGTTTCATCGCCATGAAATTGTAAAATATCAATCTTTGCTGTTTGTAAAATCTGTTGGATATCTTCAAGTTTGTGATTGACGAATAAACCAACCGTTTGAACATAAGGTGGAATCGCCTGAATCAGCTCGGCTGCTTGCTCGGCTGTCACAGCGCGTGGACTGGGTGCATAAAATACAAAACCAATCGCATCTGCACCGGCATTCACCACAGATTGGATGTCTTCTCGTCGTGTAATTCCACAAATTTTGGCACGCGTTCGCATATTTTTTTAACTCTTACCCTCTGCCAATGTCATAGCCGATCTATAAAATTGGACAAATCATTGTAAAGGAATTTTTTAGGCTTGCGTAAAGTTCGCACTCATATTTATCTATCTAGATTGTTTAAACCTAAGCCACTCTTTATACTTGCGCCAACTTGCAACAAGTTTAAGCACATGCTTTAGGGAAGTTGGTGCAAATCCAACACTGCCCCCGCAACGGTAAAATGAAACGTTTATCTTTATAAATCAAAATGATTTACACCACTGTAGACGACTATGGGAAGGTGGATATTCAGCACAGCTTTGTGCACATTTCAGTCCGGATACCTGCTTGTTGTGTTCTGTCACTCAATCATTCACGGGGAAGTGAATGTATGGAGCATTACATGTCTATTTATTTTCAACCTACTGCTCTTGTAGGTGCAATCGCTATTGCGATGGGTTTATCTACAACTGTTTCTGCAAATGCAAATACTGAAACACTTCCTAAAGAATCTATTCAGACTTCTTTAGATACAATTGTGGTTACAGCAACACGCTCAGAAGAAAAAATTGAGAATGTTCCTGCACGTATTTCCATTATTGAACCAAAGATTCTTGAACAATCATCAATTACTTCATTTCCTCAAATTTTAAAGAATGATGCATCTATTAATATGGTGCAATCTGGTGGATTTGGGCAACAGTCATCCATTTTTTTACGTGGTACAGAGTCTGACCATACTCTTGTAATGCGTGATGGGGTTCGTTTAAATACTACAACATCAAGTGCAGCATCATTACCATTTATTGATACTACAGATGTCGAGCAAATCGAAATACTTAAAGGCCCTGCATCAGTTCTTTATGGAACAGATGCAATTGGTGGTGTAGTACATATCATCACTAAAACACCTCAAAAATCAGGCGCATTTTTGACAGGCGAAATTGGTGAAAATAAAACTTATAAATCATCAATTGGTGCCGATTTTGCTGAAAATGGTATTTATGCTCAAATTCGAGGTCAACGCTTAGAATCTGATGGGACACCTATCCTAAATAATCAAAAGCGTAATTATTCTTATGATCAAAAAGGCTATAGTGCAAAACTTGGTGTAGAGAAAGACAACTACTCTGCGTCTATTGATTACAGCACAAATGAAGGACTAAACGAATTCAACAAATATGGTTCGCTTGAAGTTACGGATTTTAGAAATGAAATTGTAAACCTAAAAGGCAGCGTAAAATTTGCGAACCAATTTGAACTTAATGCTCGTTTATCTCAATTTAAAGATGCAGCAGATTATTTAGTTTCGCCATCTTATATTCACAGTATTTCAAGTGAAGCCGAATTATTTGGTAAATGGAATTTTACCACTTCACAAAATATTTTACTGGGCACAACTCAACGTAAATTAGAAGCAAAAACTTCTACACTAAATGAAGAAATCGATTCTGCTGGCTATTATATTCAACACCAATTAAATACCGACAAGTTACATACCCAAGTTGGTTTACGTGTGGAAGATAACGAGAAATTTGGCATACATACAGTTGCTCAAGGTGCTGTACGTTATGACTTTTCTCCAACAACAAGCGTATATACCAATATTGGTTCAGCGTTTAAAGCACCCACTTTAAATGACTTATATGCTTGGGGTGGTAATCCTGACTTAAAACCTGAAGAAAGTATTTCTTATGAAATTGGTATAGACCAAAAACTTCCATTTAATATTATGGTTGGTGCATCTACGTTCTATACAGAAATCGATAACTTAATTACATCAAAATGTTTAGCAGACTGTGATTCTTGGACATCATCTATTTGGAAAAATTTAAACGTCGACAAAGCATCTATTCTTGGTACAGAACTCTATGCAAAATGGAAATTAGATGATTATTTTATCAGTGCTAATTATCAATATGCGAAATCGGAAGATGAACAAACGAATGAAGATTTATTACGCAGACCACGTCAATCTCTAACTGTATCTGCAGGTATTCAAAATGATGTATATGGATTAAGTACATCAATTGTTGCGAAATCAAAATCTAAAGACTTTGCTGATGACGAAAACTCTCCATTAACGAATGTTCCTGGCTACACCACTATAGACTTAAATGCTTATTGGAATTTAAATCAACACATCAAATTATTTACTAATATTGAAAATGTTGGCGATGTGAAGTTTAAAACTGCATACAACGGTTCAAATTCGTACTACAACAATGGCGGTCGTTTAGCTTCTGTAGGCGTAACATTTAAATACTAATGCACTCAAGCTAAAAACTCAGGATAATGTCATAAGACATTATCCTTTTTTAATATTAACGCATTTTCAAGGAACTCATATGGGTCACCGTTTAAGTAAAATTTATACCCGCACAGGCGATTCAGGCACCACAGGTCTCGGTGATGGTTCACGTGTACCAAAAGATGACTTACGTATTGATGCGCTTGGTGATGTCGATGAACTGAATGCCGTGATTGGTGTACTTCGCTCACACATTGCTTTAAGTACAATTGAGGACAAAGCCAAGTGGGATAAAT
>JAHLFF010000212.1 GCA_018883945.1 Candidatus Acinetobacter avistercoris | reverse complement strand
CTGTTGTTCCTGCCGCAGAGAGTAATACCCCGCCTGTTTTTTGTAAAAGTTGTTCATGGTTGCGAATATCCACTTCATGCGCACCACATTTTGGACAAACTATTTTGTGTTCCATCAGCTTTTTCCATTGCTACTATAGTATTCAAATGCTTCTTCTAGCTTTAAGTCTGTATAACAACACTAAAAATAGATGAAAGCCTACTATAAATCGCATCAATTGAGATTGATCGTCTTATCAAAATGATCATATTTTTATAAGCTTAACTGAAATGCATTGATAAATATTGATATGACTTGTAAATCTATTTTTAATTAAAGTAAGAAATCTATTCATAAAAAAGAGCGCTTAAAGCGCTCTCTTTATACAATTCGGAGATCAATCGCGAGTGAATTCTACAGTACCATTTGAAAGTGATTTCACGCGAGCCAAAGACTCTACACGATAACCTTTTTCAAGTAATAGTTCGCGACCCGGTTGGAATGATTTTTCAATCACAATCCCAATGCCGACGACAGATGCATCCGCTTGATGGATGAGATCTGCAAGACCGAGTGCAGCTTGACCATTTGCTAAGAAATCATCGATTACTAGAACTTTGTCTGTCTCAGAAATATGCTTTTTAGAAATCGCAATAGTGCTTTCAGTTTGTTTGGTAAATGAAAATACTTTCGAACGATAAAGGTCATCTTTTAACGTCAAAGACTGATATTTACGTGCGAAAATTACAGGAACGCCAAGTTCTAAACCTGCCATCACTGCAGGAGCAATACCTGACGCTTCGATCGTAATAATTTTGGTAATACCCGCATCTTTAAATAAGCGTGCAAATTCTTGTCCAATTTGCTGCATCATGACGGGGTCAATTTGGTGGTTTAAAAAAGAATCGACTTTTAAAACCTGATCAGATAGAACGATACCTTCGTTTAAGATTTTCTGTTCTAGAGCGTGCACGGGAGAATCCTCTAAGGGCAGATGCTTTTTAAGCAAAGACGTATTTTAAAAAGCATCTGTAAAAAAGCAAGTAAAAAATTGCCTTAATTGCTTAATCCCTTATATCCAGTCAATAATAAACCATAAGATGATTTCTTATCTTCATGAGTCACTTTCACTGGAAGGTAGTCTAATTTCGGTGCTAACCAAAAAATTGTTTCACGTCCTGGCTTATCGTGTTTCATAACCACTTTAACGGTATCAAAAGTACCATAGTTGGTTTTAACTTGTTCATTGCCTTGTTTTATAAATTTACGGGCTTCTACTTCTTTGGCATCTGCAAGCCAATAAGTTGATTTTAAGCCTGAAGATTTCAAATCTTCTCGAATCTGTAATTCAGCATTTAACTCATCCAATACACCAGCTTTCCATGCAAAAGAACGATTCTCTTTGTCTTTAGATGTGGTAATGGTTTTTGCAGATGGATTAAACTTAATGTTCATGGTGTTATTGTGAACTAAAATTTTACTGGTACGACTGAAATTTTCAGAGCTAATTTGTCCGTTATTTAAACTGAAATTACTGGTTTCTGTCGCAGATGCAATTGCACCAGCTTTCGCTGCGAAGACATAATTCCAAGTATTATCCGATTTTTTCAAAGTACGAGTTGCAGAACCTAAGTTTTTACCATTGTAGGCAAATTGATATGTTGCTTGGAATGGACTCATGGCAAGTACTTGACTTGAATAAGCTGTAGATAACAAGGCTGTAGTCACACCTGCAACGAGAGTGAATGCTTTCAACTGTTTAACCGCCATATGTATATCCTTCGCAAAAATACTGCTTTTAGAACGTTAAGATGATTATGCCTTCTAAATAAGTAGGAATAATCAAGATTTACTTAGATTCTGTGAATTTGTGTATTAAATTTTAACGTAAGGCGATGTATGAAGGGGAGCGCTTACTTTTGCTTGATCGGACTAATTTTCTCATCAAGATCATCATCTTCAAATTCATCGTCATCACTTTGATTCACTTTACTGAACACAGCCATCAGGTTTACATTACCGACCACAACTAATTCAGTTTCGCGTAATTCTGCGTGATTGACGTGCACTTTATTCAATGTTTCCATGATTGAACGGTTATCACCTAACCAGCGATTTAAATCAAGGTGGAGTAATTCATCTTTGACGGTAATAACTTCAAATTTTTGCAAAATCATACCCAGTGGATCTTTGCGTAATACTTTTTGATAGAAAAATATTGCCGAGTTAAACGCAATTTTCATCCACCATTTTTGAAACTTAGCCTCAATGACATCGGTTTCACTGATTTGTTCAAAAACAATTAACTGCATATCTTTATTGAGTTCCATTTGAACTAATTTAAGATCGACGGAAACTGTCGTATAAAGACCACTTACATTGAGGGTGGCATAGAGTCGTAGCCAGTCATCATGCAAATCTGCATGCAGATCTTCTAGAACTTTGACGTTGTCTGTTACAAATCGTTTAAAAGTCGCATTTAAAAAAACTTGAGAAACAGGAAATTCACGTTCTTCTTCTATAAAACCTTCAGCCTTTTGATAGGCTTTACGAAACTGTTTAACAATTTTTTTAAAGAGCGGTGGCATAAGTGAAGTTCCATTACTTCTTAATAGAATGTAATTTTTTCAAGTCAAAGTCGTAAAATAGATTGGAAATCTAAGGATAACATTTTATACAAATTGATCGTTTATACCGAGTAAAATTATGTTTTTCTTAGTCATAACGGCGTTTGATAAAAATTATAGCGCGCACGTTAAGAGTAATTCTAGCGGATTGAATACAAATTAAATTGGCTGAATTGTCTAATTCATGTCAGTAAAAAATGCCAATTGATTATCCTTGTTGAGCAAAGACCATTTTTAGATTTTTAAATATTCTTTGCAGTATTTGGATATATATTTGTGATTTTTAAATAAATTTATAATTTTTATCTTCAGGGAGTGTAGCTGAATTAAGTTGCGATCAGATAAATAT
>JAHLFF010000211.1 GCA_018883945.1 Candidatus Acinetobacter avistercoris | reverse complement strand
ACTTCGTCAGTATTAAGTGCTGGACTTCAATAAACTGAACAACTCAGCACTTCGTGCTTCGTTCGTTTCCGTCTATCTCGTCGGTATGGGGTGCATTCTATACACTTTAAAAACTCTTGCAACCCTTTATTCTAGTGAATTACACCGAGTGATGGTTTTTTCTACCATTTTGATAAAATAAATGATTTTTCACTCATTTTTTAATCATTTTGCCGATTTATTTTCATTGTTTATTTTAAATTAGATGAATACTTTCATCTTTTCGTTTTATACCAATTCTCATTTGACGATAAAAAATGCTAAATTCAAGATATAAATAACTCAAGCATCTAAAAGATCAATTATTTTTAAAGGCCTTAAAACAAACTCACCTTTAAATATGCAGCTGCAATTTTTCAAACCATATTTCCTTTTGTTAAACTCTATATAGTGCAAACTCTATATAGTGCAAATGACAAGTTCAGACTGGTTTTTAATTTTCACTCATAAACCCGCACAATCAAGTTGAGCAAATTATTGTCAATTTTATAATTTCATATACATTATTTGAGATCCAATTACTTTTAAGATCTTTGTTATGCGGTTTCTGCTTTTATGTGTACTGATAATCGCAATTATTTTTTTTGCATCTCAACGTATGCTTAATCCTCAGTTGAATCACAACTCTGTGGCTGATCGCTTACAACATCCATTCGATTCACGACTACGCTATAGAATTGGACATATTGATCCGCGTTTCAATATCACACATGAACAGCTTCAAACATTAGCCCAACAAGCCACAGATATTTGGTTTCTAGGAACACAAAAGCAATTTTTCGTTTACGACCCAAACGCTCGTCTCAGTATCAACTTGATTTACGACCAAAGACAGGCGGATACCGAAGCACGAACAACAGAAGTCAACCGAATTGAAAAAAATCGCACTTTGACTGTTATAGAACAACAGAAGCTGAATCAATACCAATCTGATTTAGAGTTTTACAAACAACAGATCGATCAACTCAAACTTGACCACCAAAATAAGTTAACGACCTACAACCAACAAGTGCAAAGTTTTAATCAATCCCCTCTATCACGCTCTCAAGATGGCTTAGAACAGTTGAAGTCGCAAAAACTCCTACTACAAAATGAACAGCAACAATTACAGCAACAAATTGATGTCTTTAATCAAAAGGTCTCTGCGCTTAACACGCAAATCGAAGCAGTTAATCAAATGAATCAAAAATTTAATCAATCAGTCGATGAGTTTAATCATCGCTTTCAACCTCGACTGTTCGATAAAGGGCTATTTAATGGCACTGAAATTAATATTTATGAATTCCAATCCAATGATGAATTGAGACTCACCTTAGCTCATGAATTTGGACATGCTTTAGGACTCATGCACAGTGATGAACCTCGTGCCCTGATGCATCCCATACTTCAACATCAAGACTTTGAAAACTTCACACTCACATCTTCAGACTTAGCTCTTCTTCAAGAAAGACGCTAGTCTGAAATTTACTTATCAACATTCGCCCACTTAATATCCATATTTATTTTAAGTATTTATGGCTTAGAAATTATATTTTTAATATTTCATGCTATTGTGTGAATTGATTAATTAGAGGAGATTACCGTGAGTTATTATCATATTATTTTAGAAGTAAATGATCATATCAGCACGATTGAAGAAACTCGTGATATTGAAATCTTTGATATTGTCGAAATTCAACCTTATCTCTACTCTATTTTATTGCCTTATTTTAATCAGCAATTGATTGAACTTGAGGAAGAAAACATCAAATTTGAAGATGTCTTACATATTGAAATCAAGCAAACACTCATTCCTATTCAAGACTTAATAGAAGAAGAGCAAAAGCAACTGCCAAGTGATACAGATATTACGATTACAGCCTATGAAATCTTTAATGACCGCGAGCTCAGCCAAGATGTAACCCATGTTATTTTTGATTTAATTGAAGCAGTGAAAATCGACACTTCACCGATTTAATCGCTTTCATTTAATTCATCCAAAAAAGGTCTGTATAAAACAGACCTTTTTTTTCTTATATTAAAAGTTGCAGCCGAAATCAGAATTAAATCAAGCCGTAAAATATAGCTATTACTGCAACATCAGCTTAGCATTTTCATTTCTAAATGCTTTTAAGATGTTTTGACCCGCACGTCCTGTCGGATTAAGACCCAAACGGGTTTGCTCGTGCTGAATCGCTTTACGAGTTTTATCACCAATCAAACCATCTACTGCACCAATGTCATGACCTTGATTGAGAAGAAACTGTTGAATCTCACGACGCTCTGCACGCGATGTTCCAGCATCATCGGTTGGCCATGCTTTACTAAACACAGGCTTACCTTGCATACGATCTGACAAATGCGCGATCGCTAAAGCATAACTCTCAGCTGCATTATAACTATATATAGCATCGAAATTTTTAAAAACTAAAAAGGTCGGACCATTAACGCCAGCAGGAGACATCAAACCAGCTTGCGAGCTTTCTGATAAATTCCCTTGAATTAATGGTGAACCATCTGCGCGCACCAAACCACGATTCACCCAAGATGCCAGAGATTTTTTGTTGCGACGCCCTTCACCTGAAATCGACGCACCTTCTGGTACAACGACCTCAAAACCCCAAGGTTGTCCTGTTTGCCAGCCGCGTTTTTTTAAAAAGTTAGCGGTAGAAGCCAATGCATCCGCTGTACTCGAGACTAAATCACGACGACCGTCACCATCAAAATCAACCGCTAACTCTTCATAGGTTGTCGGCATAAATTGCGTGTGACCAAACGCACCTGCCCAAGAGCCTTTTAATTGCTCTTCTCTCAGATCGCCACGCTGTAAAATACGCATGGTCGCAAAAAACTCACCTCTAAAATAACTTTGGCGACGCCCTTCACAACTCAAGGTTCCCAAAGCTTGCAATAAAGGATATTTACCCGAAATATCTCCAAAATTACTCTCTACACCCCAAACCGCCACAATCGTTTCAACAGGAACACCATACGCATTTGATGCACGACTCAACACATCATGATGTTGAGCAAGTTTTTGTTTGCCCGCTGCAACGCGTTCATCATCCACCAAACCAGACAAGTAATCCCAAATAGGCGTTGAAAATTCAGGTTGATAGTTCAATTTTTCAATCACGGAATAATCAGGGCTTAAGTTTTGAGTATAACGATCATAAGTTGATGCACTGACGCCAGCAGAAATCGCCTGCGAACGTAAATTTGAAATGCAGGCTTGAAAATTATTTTGAGGATTAAACTGTGGTATTACAGATGTAGATGAGGACACAGCATTTGAAGGCTTTGTCGTTACGCCCTGACTATGAATAATAAGCTCAGCTTGAGCTTGCGTGACCGCTAAAAACAAAGAACCGAAAACAACCGATAAACGACGCATAACCTACCATTAATTTTTAAATTTAAATTATGACTTCAACATAGCATCATGAAAGAAAAATTAAAGATTCAAATGGTAAATTTAAATTCATAGTTTTTATTTTAAATTTAAAACTTATCCACACAGCAAAGATATCAACAGGATGCAAAATTAAATCTTTGAATTTAAAAATCTAGTCAATAAATTTAAAACCAAATAAATGAATTCAAAACACAGCTGTGGATAACTTAACTGATAAAAATCAAGATATCGCGACAAATAATTTTTTTAAATTCATAATCAAATCGTTTGAATTTAAAGTTTAGTATTTTTTAAATTCAAATCACTATTTATGAATTCAAAAGCGAATGTGTTAATACTTTTGAAATTAAAAAATGCGGATTTAAATTCATATTTTAAAACTTTGAATTTAAATTTTTAGTTTAAAATTTGTACGCTAAATTTCATTTTTTATTTTTTTAACGCTTGTTGTATTTATAAACGTTTGATCAAATTAAATACAGAATATTTTAAAACCCTCCGATAAAAGGTCTTAAATTTCAAAGAGGCGCAATCATGCCCGAAACACTGCAAATAAAAAAGCGATCACAGAAGTGATCGCTTTTTTTAGAAGCAGTTATTGATTTAGATGGTCATATCTTGAGTTAAAGCCAATGGATTCGGTAAAATCTTAGCCAATTGCTGGCAAAGCGTTGTTAATTCCGCTGAATCATTCGGCATCAACGTGATATGGCCAATCTTACGACCTTCACGCTCTGTCTTGTTATAAAGATGCAAGTGCGCACCATTTAAAGCCAAAACATCTTCAGACTTTGGATATTGGCCAATAATATTGACCATTACAGTCGGACGAACCACTTCAGTTGAACCAAGGGGTAAACCTGCAACAGCCCGCACATGATTTTCAAATTGCGAGCAAACCGCACCTTCAATCGACCAATGCCCTGAATTATGTACGCGGGGAGCCATTTCATTGGCATATAAACCCTGTTCGGTCACAAAAAGCTCTAGCGTTAATACACCGACATAATTCAAATGATTAAGTAGACGAGTAATGTAGTCTTGCGCCACAGGTTGTAAATCTGCGCTGTTTGGAGCAGGTACAATCGAGTGCGATAAGATCCCATTGTGATGATGGTTTTCAGCCAGAGGCCAAGTTTTCACATCACCATTTTGACCACGAACAGCAATAATCGATACTTCACGAGTAAAAGTCACAAAACTTTCTGCAATCAAGCTCCCTGCGGGTCCTAACTCTGCCCAAGCTTGGTCAATCTGATCTACTGAACGCAGTACAAATTGACCTTTACCGTCATAACCGCCAGTCACTGTTTTCAAAACAATCGGTAAACCTAAATCAGCAACAGCCTGTTTCAAACTATCTAAAGAATCCACTGCACTATACGGCGCAACAGGAATTGCCAATTCATCAAACAATGCTTTTTCAGAAAGACGATGTTGTGCAATGGCTAACGCTTGACGAGGCGGGTAGAGATCTTTGCTTTTTGTTAAAACATCAACATCTGCCAATGGCGTATTTTCGAATTCTAAACTGAAGACATCTGCACTCTGTATAAAGTCTTGTAAGCCATTTTCTGCTTGAGTCGAAAAGACTTTTCCCAAAGCATTTGATGGACAATCTGTACTTGCTTCAAAAAAAGTACACTGAATATTCAGCGGTAATGCAGCTTGCGCCATCATGCGACCAAGTTGACCACCACCAAAAATACCAATGGTTTTATCCATAGCGAATATCTCGTATTAAACTTGGCTTTAAATTTGACCTGGAATATTTTTACTTGCGACTTTTTCAGTTTGAGCATCACGGAAATCTGCAACATTTTTTGCAATTTCAGGACGTGTTAAACCTAAAATTTGTGCTGCCATAATTGCAGCATTGGTCGCTCCAGCAGGACCAATCGCCAAAGTACCGACCGCAATACCCGCTGGCATTTGTACGATAGACAACAATGAATCCACACCATTTAAAATCGAAGATTTAACTGGAACACCAAGAACAGGTAAATCTGTCTTTGCCGCGCACATACCCGGTAAATGCGCTGCACCGCCTGCACCCGCGATAATCACTTGAATACCACGATCACGCGCTGTTTCTGCATATTCAAATAAACGATCTGGAGTACGGTGTGCTGACACCACTTCTGCTTCAAAAGGTACGCCTAGTTGTTTCAACATATTGGCAGTGTGTTCGAGTGTCGCCCAGTCAGACTGAGAACCCATGATAATTCCAACGAGAGGAGTGTCTTGTGAAGCGGCCGCATTCATTGCAATGTTTCCAGAGATAATTAAGAGAGCGTAAATCTCGACTAGAGCCAAGCTTTATTAAGAGCCCTGCATTATAGACTGAAATTTCTTCATGCCAAAATTTAACAGTCAAAGCAAGGCTATATTTTTATTATTTTTTTAGATTTGATTAAAAACTGCAAATTAAAAACGTCAATTTATGATGCGAATTAATTAATGAAGCAAAGTATTACTGGCTGCGAAAAACAAAATATACACATCCAAATAAGCACATTCCCGCCCATAAATAATCGAGTTTAAAAGGCTGTTTAAATAGAAAAATCATAAAAGGAACAAAAACCAAAAGCGTCACAACTTCTTGGGTAATTTTCATTTCTCCCAAGCTCCAACCATTTTGAGACAACATTCTGGTGGCTGGAATCATGAAACTATATTCAACCAAAGCAATGATCCAACTCAACAGAATGGCTTGCCAAAGCGGAGCATCATGAGGCAAAAATTTTAAATGCCCGTACCAAGCTAAAGTCATAAAGCAATTGGCAATCACCAAAAGAAATAAAGGCCAATACAACATGTATAAAATCTGCGCGTAGAATTTTTCATATTTTACGTTTATTTAAACAAAATCAAATGAATTGATTTGTTTTTTTTAGAATTAAATATGATTTGAAGGTCTATATCTCAAATAAATTAAAGTCGGCTAATCGATACAAGAAAAACTATCTTTTCGCTTAGACCCTTGCTATCGTTGGCTTTAATTCGAATTAATCACGACAACAGCACCAACAACAAAGTGATGTGTCAAACAAAGCAGCGGAGTTATAAAGCATGCATCTGCATATTTTGGGTATTTGTGGCACTTTTATGGGATCTTTGGCACTGCTCGCACGTGACCTTGGACATCAAGTGACAGGATCAGATGCAAATGTCTATCCACCCATGTCAACCCAACTCGAAAATGCAGGCATTATCTTAATGCAAGGCTATGATCGTAGTCATTTACAACCGCATCCTGATCTTGTGATTGTGGGTAATGCGATGAAGCGTGGGATCGATGCGGTTGAATATATGCTTAATGAAGGCTTAGCATATACTTCAGGCCCTCAGTTCCTGGCTGACCATGTATTGCAAGGCAAACATGTTTTAGGCGTTGCAGGAACACATGGTAAAACAACCACAACAACCATGTTGGCATGGGTATTAGATCAAGCTGGCTTAGAACCAGGTTTCTTAATTGGCGGTGTCCCTTTAGGCTTTAGCGAAAGTGCTCGTTTAGGGGCTGGAAAATATTTTTGTGTAGAAGCGGATGAGTACGATTCTGCATTTTTCGATAAACGTTCTAAGTTTGTGCATTACCACCCAAAAACAGCCATTTTAAATAATCTAGAATTTGATCATGCCGACATTTTCGATGATTTGGCTGCAATTCAAAAGCAATTCCATCATTTAGTGCGAACCATTCCGAGCGAAGGGCTTATTATTGCGCCTGTGACGGAAGGCAATATTGATGAAGTTTTGGAGATGGGATGTTGGACTCCGGTCGTTCGCACCTCTTTAACCGCAAGTGAAAAATCTGAACTTTATGCAGAACAGTTGTCTGCTGATGGTTCACATTTTAAAG
>JAHLFF010000210.1 GCA_018883945.1 Candidatus Acinetobacter avistercoris | reverse complement strand
ATATATTTTAGATTTTTGAATATCATACTGGTCATAGCTTGAATTATTTGAAAGCATTTTAAGAAATAAATTCAAAAAACTTTCCTGTTGACCGTGATCACCTTGAGGACTTAAGAGATCAGAAATAATTTTATTTAACATTAGTTCATTAGTGAAAATATAGTTAAATACTGAAAAATTAGGTGCTAATTGATTTGCATATCTTTTTTTTGCGATATCATTAGCCTTTATTTCATTCTTCACATATTTTAATAATTTAAGTTCAATCATTTTTATGGTAATCGAATATTAAGTTGTCTTAAAATCTTACACAACTGAATCATAGGCATTCCCATTAATGTGGTTTGATCTTGCCCAATCATCTGCTCAAATAAACTGATCCCCAAACTCTCACATTTAAAGCTACCCGCACAGTGCAAGGGCTGATCACGTTCAACATAACGCTCAATTTCAGACGAGTTTAATCTACGGAATTTAACTTTATAATGCTCAACAAGCGTGTGTTCAAAATCAGATGATTTTTGCTGAACACTAAGAGCAGTACTAAAATAGACGATTTTCTCAGAGTTAGATTGAAGCTGTTTAATGGCATTTTCTACCGTTAATGGCTTTCCAATAAAAACATCGGGTGCACCTTCACGCCAAGCAACCTGATCAGAACCAATGACGATAGCCTCTGGAAATTGATCACTAATGATTTTGGCTTTTTCAAAAGCTAATCTTTTGGCTAAATCATCTGCATGTATTTCACCACGAGCAGATTCATCTATTTCGGGTGAAATACAGTGATAACGCAAACCCAGACGATTCATCAAATCTTTTCGGGTTTGGCTACTTGAAGCCAGAATAATTTCTGGCTGAGGATCGAAACTATTCATTAGACTGCATATTCCATAAGCAGGTCTAAAGGTACATAAGCCAATACGGCTTGGTGGCAAGCTTGTAATTTCACATTAGGTGCCATATCTGCTTGATAGGCTTCAACCCAGCGTGTCACGCAAATACACCAAAAATCACCCGGTTTTACGCCAGGGAAGTCGGCTTCAGGTAAGGGCGTTGTCAAATCATTGCCAATGCTTTGAGAAAAGCTCAAAAACTCAGACGTCATTTCTGCACACACGGTATGTTGTCCTAAATCGGAAGGAGCAGTGTGACAAAAACCATTACGGAAATATCCAGTAATCGGATCAAAGCAACAACTGGCCAATGGTTCCCCAAGGACATTTAAAAGATTGATTTTTGGATTTGGATGAATGGACATAAGCTCATATATTTAACAGGTCTACCCCTATCATAATCAAAACAAAAGTTTTCTACAGCTTTTCTGCAAAAGTAGCTAACCTTTTTTAGCATAATCATTTAGAATCGACGCGATTTTAATATCTTTAAAGTGAGCTATACATGAACTTTCAGCGTATGACTGACCTCGATTTAGCAGGTAAACGTGTTCTGATCCGTGAAGACTTAAACGTCCCTGTAAAAAATGGTGAGATTACCAGTGATGCTCGTTTGCGTGCTGCATTGCCGACTATTAAAGCAGCGGTTGCAAAAGGTGCTGCGGTAATCGTATGTTCTCATCTCGGTCGTCCTGTTGAAGGTGAACCAAAAGCTGAACAATCACTTGCACCAGTTGCGGCATATTTGACGAATGCTTTAGGTCAAAATGTGGCTTTGGTAACAGACTATCTTGCTGGTGTTGAAGTTGCAGCAGGTCAAGTGGTTTTGCTTGAGAATGTACGCTTTAACCCAGGCGAAAAGAAAAATAATCCTGAACTTGCTCAAAAATATGCAGCACTCTGTGATGTATTTGTGATGGATGCATTTGGTACAGCACATCGCGCAGAAGCGTCAACTGAAGGTGTTGCACGTTTAGCCCCAATTGCTGCGGCAGGACCACTTTTAGCAGCTGAATTGGATGCTTTAGGTCGTGCGCTTAAAACACCACAAAGCCCAATGGTTGCCATTGTTGCAGGCTCAAAGGTTTCAACTAAGCTTGATGTATTAACATCATTGTCTGATATTTGTGGTCAAATTATTGTCGGAGGCGGTATTGCTAATACCTTCTTGGCGGCTGCTGGCTTTAATGTGGGTAAATCACTGTGTGAAACAGACTTGATTGATACTGCTAAGGCAATCGCAGAAAAAGTTTCAGTTCCATTGCCTACAGACGTCGTTGTTGCTGATGCCTCAGAAATCGACTTTAGTGATTTCTTGGGTTCTTTGGCTGCTGCTAAAGCTGTTGTTAAAAAAGTTGAAGATGTAGCTGATAACGACATGATTTTGGATGTGGGTCCAGAAACAGCGAAAGTATTTGCTCAGATCTTAAAAACATCAAAAACGATTCTTTGGAATGGCCCAGTGGGTGTGTTTGAAGTTGATCAATTTGGTGAAGGGACTAAAGCACTTTCATTAGCGATCGCAGAATCTGATGGCTTCTCTATTGCCGGCGGTGGTGATACTTTGGCTGCAATTGATAAATATAAAGTGGCTGACAAAATTGGCTATATTTCTACAGGTGGTGGTGCTTTCTTAGAATTTGTAGAAGGTAAAACACTTCCTGCTGTTGCGGTTCTACTTGAACGTGCTTAATGAAAACATTTTTTTAGAATGCTTTCTCAGAAAGGTTTCTTAGATTGGAATTTGTTTTTAGTCTAATGTCTTAGAATCTTAGAAAATTTATTGTTAAAAAAGAGCTGATTAAATCAGCTCTTTTTTTTGTTAGGCGTAAATTCATCAAAGTGTCATATTTCTGCAATAAAATTTATCTAAATGAATCAATGTATTTGTGGAAATGAAAATGAATTTAAAACGATCGATAGCGGCATTAATCTTAATTCCATTTGTTCTAATTGCATGTTCAAAACAAGATAAAGCTCCTGTATCAGAACAAGCGGGTACTTCTGAAGCGGTTGTTGATTCGTCTTCTCAAGTTACTCCAGAACAGCAAGCGGCGATTGATTCTCTGGATAAACCAGAGCAAGACGAAAACAATACCGATATACCTGCTGAAATTGCAAATGCACCTGCTGATCAGGCGACACCAGATGCTGAGTTGGCTGCTTCATCAGCTGAATAATTGATTTATCCTTATTTTAGACCTAAATTGTAAAATACCCCTGCAAAAGCAGGGATTTTTTTTTAAATAGTGTCATTTGTTGCTGATTTGAAATAAATGACAGGGTAGAATATGGGGCATTACCTGGGAGGAAACTATGGCTCTTATTTCATTGCGCCAGCTCTTGGATCACGCCGGTGAACACAATTACGGCGTACCAGCGTTTAACGTAAACAACTTAGAACAAATGCGCGCAATTATGTTAGCCGCAGATGAAACAAATTCACCTGTTATCGTACAAGCATCAGCTGGTGCTCGTAAATATGCAGGTGCTCCGTTCTTACGTCATTTAATTTTGGCAGCGATTGAAGAATGGCCACATATTCCAGTGGTGATGCATCAAGACCATGGTACAGATCCTGATGTATGTCAGCGTTCAATCCAGTTGGGCTTCTCATCAGTAATGATGGATGGTTCTTTGGGTGCAGACGGTAAAACACCAACATCATATGATTATAATGTTGATGTGACTCGCCGTACAGTCGCTATGGCGCATGCATGTGGTGTTTCTGTTGAAGGTGAAATTGGTTGCTTGGGTAGCCTTGAAACTGGTCTTGCTGGTGAAGAAGATGGCGTAGGCGCTGAAGGCGTTTTAGACCATTCTCAATTGCTTACTTCTGTTGAAGAAGCGACTCAGTTCGTCGCAGATACCAATGTCGATGCACTTGCAATTGCTGTAGGTACTTCACATGGTGCTTACAAGTTTACGCGTCCACCTACAGGTGACATTTTAGCGATTGACCGCATTAAAGAAATTCATGCTGCGTTACCAAATACGCATCTTGTAATGCACGGTTCAAGCTCTGTGCCACAAGAATGGTTAGCGATTATTAATCAATATGGCGGCAACATCGGCGAAACTTATGGTGTGCCTGTTGAGCAGTTGGTTGAAGCAATTAAACACGGTGTTCGTAAAATCAACATCGATACAGATTTACGTTTAGCTTCAACGGGTGCAATGCGTCGTATGATGGCTGAAAAACCAAGTGAATTTGATCCTCGTAAATTCTTTGCAGAAACTGTTGTTGCAATGAAACAAATCTGTGTAGATCGTTATACAGCATTTGGTACAGCGGGTAATGCAGATAAAATTCGTCCGATTTCTTTAGAGAAAATGGTTGATCGTTATAAATAATTGATAAAATTGTTTATACTCAAAAAGCCCGCACTCTGTGTGGGCTTTTTACTTCCGACAATAGACTTTATAAAAACAATGAGTAGCGCATGGAACTGATTTTTTCAGCAGCATTATGTAGTGTACTGGTTTCAATCTTGCTTAAAATAGCCAAAAGTAGAGGCTTCGATGTCTTGCAAATGATTGCTTGGAATTATGCGATCGCGAGCATCCTTTGTTTTTTTTGGTTCAAACCAGATTTATTACATATCTCTATAAGTCAAACTCCTTGGTGGCTAATTGCTTTGTTGGGGGTTGTACTCCCCACGATTTTTTTATTTTTGGCCAAATCCTTAGAAACGGCAGGTATTTTAAAAACAGAAATTGCACAACGCCTATCTATCGTCCTGTCTTTAGCCGCAGCATATTTCTTATTTAATGAGCAATTTAGTCAATTAAAACTGATCGGAATTGGGCTGGGATTAGTCGCAGTTATACTGATCGTCTTTTCGCGCTCTGGTGGGAAAGCGTCAAATCACAACAATCAGTCAATCGTATATTTGCTTTGTGTCTGGGTAGGTTATGCGCTGGTTGATATATTGCTTAAATACACCACAAGTTTAGGATTACAGTTCGCCGTTTCACTTAACCTGATGTTCATTTTTGCCTTTGTACTTTGCATACTTTATCTTAGTGTTAAAAAAACTGCATGGACCAGACATAATCTTTTAGCTGGTTTAAGTCTAGGTGTCTTAAATTTTGCAAATATTGCACTTTATGTCAAAGCCCATATATTGTTAAAAGAATCACCTGCAATTGTGTTTGCGGGCATGAATATACTGGTTGTAGCATTTGGTGTTGTTGCAGGTGTATTAATATTCAAAGAGCGATTGAATTGGTTAATGACTTTAGGATTAAGCTTGGGACTTGCTGGTGTATTGTGTTTGGCTATGGCAATTTAATGGATTTTTATTGCAGATGAATTTTATAGACTTAAAGAATTCGTTTTAATTTGATCTAGCGACTTAAAAGGCAAGGATGCTAAGTTGATTTTAATCAGAATATATCTGCGTTTCCTAAACATCATTAATCGTCTGATTCAATACAAGATTAATCGTACAAGCGATAAGTTCCAACGAATCGCTCACATCCTTTTTGCTTGCTACTCATGTGTAACAATGATTTTTGGAAATTAAGCTGATATTTACAATCATGTTCATTGTCTATAATTTCATGCTTTTGATCAGGCGTTGTATAGGCGAGTAAGGAAACGATTTGTGTTTCTGCTCGATTGTTGGGGTTACGATAGGCGAGTCCTTCAATCTTAATACGATCTTTGGTCAGCTGATGAATCTTTAAGTGCACAGGTTGCTTTGCAATTTGACCCTGTTCGAACTTGAGATAATGCTGCGTCAAAGTTTGGTTCATAGATGTGTAAAAGTTCAAGTCTTCTATTCGAAAATTAAACTGTTGTTTCACACATTCAGTCGTTTTACATTGTTTAGTTCGGTCTAACCAAATTTGATGTGTATCTTGAATCAAGCGTAACGGAGCATCAGTAACCAAATAGGTTGTAAGCAACTTTTCGTTGAATTCTGAGCGTAGCGACGCATATGCGTCTATGCACAGATGACTAAAAGACTGTGCTTTATGCTCACTTTCACATTGCAAAGGTTTTGCCTGAGCATAGGATGTGCCATAAAGACCTAAAAATAGTACAGAAACTATTGCTTTAATCGAATTCGATACGTTTTTCAACAACATGATCGCTTATACTTTTACAATGTTTGCTGACGTACTATAGCGAACAAGAAAGTAGGAATACAAGATTTCAATTTTAAAAATCTGCAATAAAGGAGCCCAAAGTGATTTTACCCATTCGAATAGGTCAAGGAATTGATGTACATGCATTTGAAGAAGGAAACTTCGTAACTTTAGCGGGTATTCAGATTCCACACACACAAGGCTTAAAAGCACACTCTGATGGAGATGTTGTTTTGCATGCACTCAGCGACGCACTGTTAGGTGCTTTGGCTTTAGGCGATATTGGACAACATTTTCCAGATACAGATCCTGAATTTAAAGGCGCAGACAGTCGTAAGCTACTTAAACACGTTTATCAACTTATTTTAGACCGTGGTTATCATTTGGCAAATGCAGATATTACAGTGGCATGCGAACGTCCAAAATTGGCAAAACATAATTTGGAAATGCGCCAAAGTATTGCAGATGTTTTGGGTGTAGATATCAATCAAATTAGTATAAAAGCAACTACGACTGAAACATTAGGTTTTACTGGTCGTCAAGAAGGGATTCTGTCAACTGCAACGGTTTTAATTCTTCATCAATAATTTTTTGGTCCTCAATAAATAACCAACAAAAATGATTTATTTATAATGAAGACTTATAAAAATTAAGCAAAAAAAAGCCAGCGGACTGCGCTGGCTTAATCATGTGCTGGTTTAATCATTGTACTGGTTTAATAATTTGGAATTTTAGCTCGTTAAGAAAGCATATTTTCAAGAATACACAGCTTTTTATTAGGCTAAGTTTTTAAGCGTATTGATCTACAATCATTAAAGATTGCTGTAAATCTTGCGTCGACTTACGACCTTGCAATTGTAGTGCAACGGCATGAATCAATCCGGTCCAAGTCTCATTTGGTTCCCAGATTTCATGCATTAATTCTTGGGCTGTCGGCATATCTATGTCCATGAAATATCGACGATACAAATAAATCAAACAACTACATTGACTGTTAGAAGTGCAATGAATCCAGACCATCTTTTGTTGGATCAAGTGATCAATAAGATCAAGAACAAATAAACATTGCTCATCAGTTGGCATATCCCAATGAATAGGGACTTGAATATAGTTAAGTCCAAGTTCAGCACAAATGCGATCTTCATTCTCTAAGTGAGGCTCTGCATCGGTAAATGCAAGATTGATGACCGTGTCTACACCATATTCTTTGATTTGTTTAAGCTGTTCAGCTGAAGGTTGCCCTGAGCTAAACAGATGATCATGAACAAATTGAAAATGAGAAACTTGGCTTAATTCTGATTCAAGGTGATTCATAAATTATCTTCTACATAAAAAACGCCATCATAAAGATGGCGTTTATCATTCAATTATCGATTTGGCAGCACATTTTTAAGAGCTGCATCCATTTCTAGCAGCGCTTTTTCTGTCGTTTCCCAATCAATACAACCATCCGTTACAGACTTACCATACTCTAAATCACAAAGATTTTCAGGAATATCTTGGCGACCACCTTTAAGATGGCTTTCAACCATAATACCGACAATAGACTTGTTACCGTCTAAAATTTGTTCGGTGATATTCTTTAATACAAGAGGTTGTAAGTACGGGTCTTTATTTGAGTTGGCATGACTGGTATCAATCATGATTTTAGTGCTGACTTTGGCTTTAGCCAATGCATTTTCAGCTTCAGCGACAGAGCCTGCATCATAGTTTGGTTTACCATTACCACCACGTAAAACCACGTGTGCATATGGATTACCTTTAGTACGAATCACAGAGACTTGACCTTGATCATTCAGACCCAAGAAGCTATGGCCGTGTTTTACAGATTGCATCGCATTGGTCGCAACCGTCAAACCGCCATCTGTACCATTCTTGAAACCAACAGGTGACGACAAACCTGAAGACATTTCACGATGCGTTTGGCTTTCAGTGGTACGTGCGCCAATTGCTGACCATGAAATCAAATCTTGATAATACTGCGGTGAGTTAGGATCAAGTGCTTCAGTGGCACATGGCAAACCTTTTTCATTCAGTTCAAGTAATAATTTACGACCCAAACGTAGACCTTTTTCAATATCGAAAGAGTCATTCATATCTGGATCATTAATTAGGCCTTTCCAGCCTACTGTTGTACGCGGTTTTTCAAAATAAACACGCATAATAATATATAAAGTGTCTTTCACTTGTTCTGCCAACACTTTAAGTCGGTCTGCATAGTCATGCGCTGCTGCAACATCATGTATTGAGCACGGTCCGATGACCACAAACAAACGCTTATCTTGGCCATCTAAAATTTGGCGTACAGTTTCACGACCATTCAGCACAGTTTGATATACTTTTTCGTTAAGTGGCAGTTCTGCCTTAAGTTGAGCAGGTGGAACAAGAGGTTGAAAACTTTGAACATTCACATCGTTGATATCTGATTGTTGAATGGTATTAGACTGTAGTGTATTCATTGCCGTCACTGGTATTAGAAGATACATAAATATTGTTAGTTGCCTGAATATAACACGTTTTAATCATTACATTGCTAAATAAAAAATCAATTAAAACGTGAAATACATTGTGCGCGAATCAAGCAATTATCCGATTTGATGACTTTGACTGGTATTTATGACAGTAACTTGCGCTGTGGTTTCGACTGGTTTTGCTTTGACAGGATTCAACATAAAGTTAATTCCTATTGCAAATAAGGTAATCCCTAAAACCTTACGAATAATTTTTTCAGGCAAACGCGAACTGACTAATGTACCGATGACGATAGCAGGAATAGAACCCACCAAAAGCCACATTAAAAGATTAAAATCAACATTACCTGAATTCATATGTCCAATGCCGGCAACCAATGTAAGTACGACTGCATGAACTACATCTGAACCAATAATTCGAATCATAGGTAAGTTTGGAAACATGATAATCAGCGCCATAATCCCGAATGCGCCTGCTCCAACAGATGATAAGGTTACAAACACACCGAGAATAATTCCCATCAACAAAATATAAAATCTTTTATCTTTAAAACGTTGGCGCTCTTCTTCAATTTCATGTTGCTCAAGCTTCTTACCAAACTTACTGAAAAATCGTTCTACTTGAGTACGAAATACAATTGAAATACCCGTGATGGTCAGCATAAAGCCTAGAACCATAGTCAGAATAGCTTTGTAATGAGTAGATTGGCTTAAATAGTTGTCTAATACCCAAGTGGTTGCAAGCGATGCAGGAATACTTCCTAAGGCTAACCAAAGGACAATAGGCCAAACGATATTGAGTTTTTTGGCATGTACGAATGATCCACAGAATTTTGAAATTGCGGCATAGAGTAAATCTGTTCCAATAGCGATGTGAGGCTCAATTTTAAATAAACCGATAAGAATAGGCGTCATTAAAGAACCACCACCAACACCTGTCACACCAACACAAAAACCGACTAAAACGCCCGCCAATATATATTCTATGGAACCATACATAACAATTACAACATATCAAAAATCCCGCATATCTTATGGCTTTTTGATATAAGCAGTTGTCTTGATAATTGATTAACTTATTCAAAAAAATGCTAAAGATTAAAGTGATTTAAGCTGAAGTCAAATGAACGATTTAAAGAGCAATTTAAAGCTGGATTTAAACTGAATGATTGAGCTACTTTCAAAATTCATTTTTTATACAATAAAATCAGAATTCCCTGATCCTAATCTTCTCCCAAAGGAAACAGGCGCTTTTTAGATACTGCCCAGTTATCTTTTAAGATTGATGCAAGAGATCTATTCTTAATACAAAAATTATCATCAGCAATTCCTCTCATCATCACCTTTACTCTGACGGTGAAGGCGTTTCGTATGTCGAGCTATTGCCGCTTAATGAGAGATTTTTGATGTATAAAATAAATCGAATGCATCGAATAAATATTACTTTTTCTTTAGGGGGGTATGCATCTTAATAATCAGAATCCAAAGGACGGGTGTAATCCATACACAAAGGCTCACCAGCGCGATACCAGCTCCATACTTGTGATGAAACAAAAGAAGCGAGAATATTAAAATGATATAGGCCAAAACAAGAGTAGATTTTGGGTGTTGTGCAAAAAATTTGAAAGGTGTGTCTAAGCTTTTAGTTCGCTGTTTAGTCGACACTATATAAAACAGTCCACTTGCGAAGCTAAGCAGGATTAAACACCATAATTCGATCATGACTTTGACTCAGATTGAGGTTCTGAAGATTGTTTTTTAGATAGCCGCTTTTGGATTTTTTCGATCGATTTTTGTTGGATCGGTTGAATGTTTTGATGTAGATAAATAAACATAATTCCAAAGAGTAGGATCATCAAATCTACACGTAAAAATACCCAGTAATCTTGCCATTCGCTTATATATTGGTTATGGATTAAATAGATCGCATCCCATATCGGCAGAGCAAAACTCAGCAAGATGGTCAGTTTTAAAGCAGATTTCCAAAGTAAGTGTTGTGGAGTGAATAATCCCGCCAAAAAGCAGAATAACCATGCACTAAAAAAGGCATAAACTTCATAATTTGGTGTATTGGCATTGAGCGTAAACACGCGGTTTGCAAATAAATAGCAAAGCAAAGCCAATGGCAAACCTAGAAGTGCTGTAATGTTTAATCGATTAACCAAGTAATGGCCAATATGGAAATGATTTTGTTTATTTTGTATTTGTCGTTTTAGGCTCCATAACAATAATCCAGATGCAATCATTGCACAGCCCAATAGACCTGAAAAAAATAAAGCTAAGCGGAGCAGTGGTTGTGCATAGCGCGCCATATGTAGACCATACATCGCTGAATTTACGGTAGCCGTAGCACTTCGATTACGAATATCTTCTAGAATTTGGCCAGTATGAGCATTAAAAGTGAGTTGTGCTTGATTACGTGTTATTGAACGGTCTTGTAATTCGGTCAGGGTGATTTTGGCTTGATTGGTGTTAGGGTTTTGATAACTCACATTTTCAATATGAGTATTTCCCCATTTATTATTTTTCTGAGTTAAAAAAAACTCTATTCCACGCATAGTTGCAGGTGAATAAACGATATTTTCATCCTTTACACTAACGTTACGAATTTCTTCAAAATATTGAAATGGATTGTCTGGATAGGCCGTTTTCATACCATTGGGTAGTAATATATAAAAGAAAATGGCCAATCCTGTAAAGGTTATGGTGAGAAAAAAGGGTAGTGCAATGACGGAAGAAACATTGTGAAAATCTAAATAGGAACGCTGACCTTTAAATGCTCTTAACGTAAAGAAATCCGCGAATATTTTTTTATGCGTAATAATGCCCGAAATCAATGTTAAAAACATAATGAATGCGGCGAAGGTTACGATTAATCTTCCAATAAAATAAGGCACACCATAAAGTTGGTAATGAAAGCTATAAATAAAATCGCCACCTAGCGTGGAAGAAAGTGTCAACTCTTTACCTGTATTTGCATCTAAAGTTTTACTTTCATATTGGCCATCGGCTTTCTGCCAATAAATTTTATTTACAGGTGTATGTGGATTTGCAACGCCAATATACCAATTCTTTGCATCAGGCGCATGGGTTTGCAAATACTGTTGTGCAGATTGAATGGCGGTGTCTTGTTTAATTTGTTGAGTCGCAAAATGCGGTTGCATCCAAATGTTAATTTCTTGACGATAATAACTAATAGATCCTGTTAAAAAAATTGCGAACAATAACCAGCCAAAGCTTAGTCCAATCCAAGAGTGAAACCATGCCATCGATTGGCGAATTGATTTTTGCATGATTTAACCCGTGAATTTTGACAAAGAAAAAAGAATAATAAACAGCGATATACTAAGCAATGAAAGCTTTAAAATCGATTGTATACAGAAGCTAAATATGACGAAAAGTGTATAAAAAATAAGTGCAATTAATGCCGCTAGATATACCGATTCAGCTTTGTCTAAAGCAGGGTAGAGCCATGCACTGAATTGAATCGACATTAAATTTGAGCATAAGTAGCCCATTCCGAACGCGATTAAGAATCGGCAGAAGACCAAAATGGGATGACGAATAGCACTTAAGAACATAAATTTAATGGCTCGGTATAATCAATAAGAATCAAGTCAAAACAAATGAAATCAAAACGATAAAATTTCTAATACACCTTTACTTAATATTTGAATCTCAACGCCACGCTGTAGTTTGCTGGTGCACCGTAGAAACCTTGAGCGTCAGGAAAGTTAAATAAATATTTTTCATTCGTTAAGTTATTTCCATTGGCTTGAAGAGTCAGCTGAGGCGTGAGTTCATAACTTGCCATTAAGTTCACTAAGGCATAAGCATCTTGACGAATCACACCAGATTTTTGAGTCATGTTTCCAGTCATATCCATTACTTCATTTACATCTAAGTATGTTTTATCTTGCCACTGTAGTCCGAGGCCAAGTTTGAGTTTAGGTATTTGAGACGGCTGATAACTGGTCAGAAGGTTGATCGATTGAGTCGGATTATATGGTCGAGCGTCTCCACCATTGATCAAGTCTTTTAAACTAAACTGTGTGTATCCAAAACTAATATTTACGCTGTCAGTTAATTGGCCTGTAAGTCCAAATTCGAAACCTTGTGAGCGCATATCTGTGATTTGTGTTTTACGGTTGATTGGCAATCCATCTGAATTTCGAAGTGGATAATTATTTTGTTGAGTTCTAAAAATCGACATGCTTGCTGTCAATTTATCATCGAGCCAACTACTCTTAATCCCCATTTCATAACTTTCACCTTCAATCGGTGGATTAATATTGCCATTTATATTTTTAGTGGTTTGTGGACGAAAAATAGAGTTATAGCTTAAATAACCCGTATATTCAGGGCTAAAGTTATAACTAAACCCTATATAGGGCAAAAATTCATTTTCATCATAATCCGTAACTGTGCCATAGCTACTCCCTTTACTTTCAGCCTGAATATAGTTTGCGCCTAAAATCATTTTCAAAGCTTCACTCAGGTGTAAACGAGTTGCAGCATAATAACTTTGGTTTTGCTGTTGGGTGTGTTGTTCTCCATTCGTTTGACTCAAATTCCACAGAGGCTCATCAGGTGTCAAACTGCTTAAATCTGTCGTATAGGGAAAGTCATAAGTACCGCCATAACCGAGCCCATTAATTTTATTTTTTGACCAAGAGTAACCGATCGTGGCTTCGTGCTCACGACCCCACAGTGGATAGGAGCCTTGGAGATTTAAATTGATTAATTGTTCTTTGTTGTCATCAACATATTGTCCAGGCCATAAAAAAATATTGGATGTACCATCAGCATCGGGATTGCCAGATAGAAATAAAAATTTAGAAACACGATCATTACTTCTTTCTCCCATGTGAAATTTGAGAGACCAGTCATCATTCAGAAGATGCTGAACTTCAGCAAAATAGCTTTTGTTATTATTGTCCCAGTATGTCCAAGCAGGACTAAAGTTATAATGTCTATCGAAAGTTAGTTGTTGACCTTGTTTTGTGATTAAGGGATTCGCACCCCAGTTATTCCCATTGGGCATATGGTTGGTTTCGTTATAACCCAAAGTGACGAGTGTTTTATCGCTTAAATCTACTTCGACAATTGCGCCGATACCATTTTTTTCCAGTGAGTATCGATCCAAATACGAATCGCCGGTTTGTTGATATCCAAATAGACGACCTCGAATACGTCCATCTTTTGTAATCGATGATGAGACATCTGCTTCATAACGCTGGGTATTCCATGAGCCATAACTTGCATTAAATGCTGCTTGAAAGTCTTGAGTTGGACGTTTTCGAATCATATTAATGGTTGCGCTGGGCTCACCCACGCCATTGTTTAATGCATCAGCGCCTTTAACGACTTCTATGCGATCAAAAAAGAATGAATCTGGATTGTCACTATTGTAGTTATAACTATCTAAGGGGAAACCAATACCGTCGATGAGCACATTAGAAATTTCAAATCCTCTCGACATATACGTGGTTCGTTCAGTTTCTTGATTGGCGACGATGACACCAGGAGTATTACGAAGTACGTCACGAGTGTCATAAATTGCAAAATCATCAAGTTGTTGTCGTGTAATGACATTAACGGTTTGTGGTGTTTCTTTAAGGGGGATATTTAATTTTGTTGCGCTTGAGGAATCTTGAATAAGATATGATTTTGACTGCTCAGAACTTAGCGCTTTTTCAGTATGTGCTTCTAGTTTTATGGTTTCTAAGCTTTGTACTTCCAAAGCGGCACTGTATTGTGAGATTAAAATGGCACAGATGAGTGAAAGTTGAAAATAGCGAACATTGGTACTCTGCATTGGAATCTTAATACTAGTGATAATTATTATCATTAATGATAGTGGCGTTGATGAATGTTCTCAACTGAAATGAAATTGATAATTTGAATCAAATCAAGTCATCGCTATGATTTATTGAATGATGAAGATAAATCTAATCTAGATTGGTCAACTGTGTAATCGAATGATTATGTTATGCTATTTGGGCCAAATGTGAAGGAACAAGATCTTGCAAAATCGAAAGCTTAAAATAGGGATAGTGGTTGGTGAAGTATCTGGGGATACTTTAGGCGCTAAGCTGATTCGAAGTTTTCGCGAGCAGGGTATAGATGTGGAGTTTGAAGGCATTGGTGGTCCTCAAATGATCTCAGAAGGCTTTAAAAGCTTTTACCCAATGGATGTTTTGTCTGTGATGGGCATTGTAGAAGTGCTTAAAGACATTAAAAAATTATTCGCTGTTCGTGATGGATTGATAGAGAAGTGGACAGAAAACCCTGTTGATATTTTTGTTGGTATCGATGCGCCTGATTTTAATTTACGCCTTTCCAAAAGTATTAAACAAAAACAATTAACGATTAAAACTGTTCAATATGTGAGTCCATCAGTGTGGGCATGGCGTCAAGGACGAGTGCACGGTATTAAAGCCAGTATTGATTTAGTTTTATGTTTATTTCCGTTTGAAAAATCTTTTTTTGAAAAATTTGCAGTGAAAGCGGCATTTGTCGGACACCCATTGGCCAGTCAGTTGCCTCTGGTGAATCCGATTCAAGATGCAAAGCAGGCTTTAGGCTTGGTGGTCGATCAAAAGCATATTGCTTTATTACCGGGAAGTCGCCGTGGTGAAATTGAAAAATTAGCCCCTTTGGTTTTGGACGCTGCTCAGTTGATTTATCAAAAATATCCAGCCTATGAGTTTTTAATTCCGGCAATTAATGACGCGCGTAAACAACAAATTGAAGCGTTGTTATTGACATATCCTGAGCAACTTCGTGCAAAGGTGAAGTTGTTGGAAAATAATGGTGCTGAATCTAAAATTGGTCGTATGGTGATGGATGCCAGTGATATTGTGGCATTAGCTTCTGGTACAGCGACTTTAGAAGCGATGCTCTTACATCGACCGATGGTAACTTTCTATAAGTTAAATTGGTTGACTTACCGGATCGTCAAATGGTTAATCAAAATTCCTTATTATTCTCTACCGAATATTATTGCAGGTAAAAAAGTTATTTCTGAGTTGATTCAGCACGACGCGACGGCTGAAAAATTAGCGCTTGAAATTGAAAAGTTAATGAGTGTTGAGACTTCAAAAATTCAATCCATGCAGCTATTGACCATGCATAAGCATTTACTTTCGGATCAGAGTAATGATCCAGTTGAAGCCATTTTAAATTTAATTGACGTTAAATAATATTAACTTTAAGTGATAAAGCATTAAAAGCCTCTTCATAAAGAGGCTTTTTTTAAAGACTATTCTGCACGAACTTTAAGTTCATAACCTGTATATTTACGAATGTTAATGACACCAGTATCCATCAGTAAGTATTGACCTTTAATGCCTTGAAGTTTTCCACGAATAATCGGTGTCTTGTCCAAGTTGTGAGAGGTGATTTTTTCCGGATAATGATCAACAGGATAAATAAATTCACGCGCTAATTCATTTTCTAAAATTTCAACATTTTCATTGAAATCAAGACTCATACTGAACTCATCACGAATCATTTCAATTTGTGGTTCAAATTCGACAAGAAGCTCATCACGTATTTGAATCAAGTCGATAGGATCTGATTCACCTTTAAGCAGTTTGCGCCAGTTGGTTTTATCAGCAACTTGTGTACCAAACATGACTTCCATCTGACCTGACAGACGTCTTGAACCGACTTTCATAATAGGAAGCGCTTGCGTAGCACCCTGATCAAGCCATCGTGTTGGCATTTGGCCTAAACGCGTTATACCAATTTTAAGAGCGCTTGAATTGGCTAAATAGACAATATGCGGTTGGAAGCAAACTTCTTGTGCGAAGCTTTCTTCACGACATGTACCTAAATGATAATGACAGGTTTCTGGTTTCATAATGCACATGTCACAAGATGCTTTGGTTTTCATGCATTTAAAGCAATGACCTTGAGAATATGATTTTGGCGTTTTAGCACCGCATGAAACGCAAAATATTTTACCTGTCCATTCAAGTTCAATTTCTTGGCCTAAATGAAAGGGAAGGTTGATTTCTGCGCGATCTAATATAAATTTATATTCAACATTTGCCTGGTGAGTTTGATGTTCAGTTACACTTAGGTTGGTTAGACCTGCATGCATTTTATGGCAAATGCCTTGTAATTCCATGTTTAAATTCTCTCTCAATAAAGGTGCAGTAAATGGCTGAGAAAAATGTCATCACGTCGATGCTAGACGATTTATCAAAACAACAGCCAATCTCATCTGCATTGTGTCTAGGGCAAAATTTAGGCCTAGACCATCATCAATCTATTCAATGGTCATATTTTAACGTAACTGAGTTTTTAAATCTTCCTTTTACACAAAGATATGATTTGGCTGTTGTGCTGTTAAATACTGAACAATTAAAACAATTGAGTTCAACGCAAAAAGCACAATTATTGGTCAAGCTTCGTGATTTATTGGCAAGAAGAATTATTGTATTAAGTCCTTTTGAGGAAGAGCATCTACTTAGAAGTCTTGGTTTTACCCAGCTCATAGAGCATGCTTCAGAAGATATGGACTTAGCTTTTTGGCAATTTAATATTTTAACCTACAAACATGTGCCAGATTGGTTCAATTCTAAATTTTGGGCAAACCCAGAAAACTGGAATAAATTCCGTTGGTAAAATGCCCTTGAGTCATTTAGTATCATTAAAAATACAACAATTATCTTTAATCAATTATTCATAAAGAATTGTATGCTCAGTAAGATTGAAACAATTTTGAGGTTAACATCATGACAAACTTAAGCAATATCGTAGAAATATTGGCAAAACAAGCTTTAGGCGGCAATCAACAAAACGGTCAACAGTCACAGCAAGGTGGTCTTGGTGGAATTTTAGGTTCTGTACTAGGTGGTTTAACAGGTCAGCAACAAAACCAACAACAAGGTGGTCTAGGTGGAATTTTAGGTTCTGTACTGGGTAATTTAACCGGTGGTCAACAATCCACAACACCTGCAGCGAGTGGTTTTAATGCACAATCATTATTGATTGCTGTTGTACCATTGGTTTTAGCATGGATTCAAAAAAATGGTGGACTACAAGGTGCTTTGGATAAACTTAAGGGTCAAGGCTTAACCAGTCAGGTCGAAGATTGGGTTTCTACAGGTCCAGGCGAAAATGCTAATATTCCGACACAGAGCGTTCAAAATTTATTTGATCAACAAGATGTTGAAAGTGTGGCGGAGAAAGCGCAAGTTCCAACACAAGATGTTTATAGTGCAATTTCATCAGTGCTTCCACAAATCATTGATTCATTGACACCACAAGCAGGTCAGACTAATCAACAAGAAGCGAACTCAGATATTCAAAATGTGATGAACTTAGTGTCTGGTTTTTTAAAAAAATAAAATTTTAAATCATAATTCAAGCCAACTTAACCATGTTTAAGTTGGCTTTTTTGTTTCTTAAATTAACGTCTTAAATCAAAATATTAGGTTTTAATAGTATCTTTTCTTAAATTCGATTTTTGATTGATCTTTCATCATATTTAAATATAGTTTTTATATATTCAATTGAAATTTAAAATAATTGAGTAAAATAAATGAATTTAAGCAATCAAAAAAAAATGCTGGCACTGCTATGTGCGAGTGCGATGCTGGTGGGTTGTAATGATGATGACAATAATTCTTCAAGTGGAACTGAACCTACACCTAAAGCTGTCGAATTAAATATTTTACATATCAATGATCATCACTCACATTTAGATGAAGAAAGTCTCGATTTTAAAATGAATCTCGGGGCGGGTGAAGAAAAGTTTAGTGTTGCACGAGGCGGTTTTAGTCGTGTTGCTTCATTTATTAATCAAAGAGCAGCAGAAAGTAGCAATGTATTGAAAATGCACGCTGGTGATGCAATTACCGGCGATTTGTTTTTTAATTTAACCGATGGCAAAGCCGACGCTGATGCAATGAACACGGTCTGTTTCGATAGCTTCACTTTAGGTAATCACGAGTTTGATTCAAAAGATGTAGGTTTGAAGAAATTCATCGACTTCCTTGATGCAGGAAAGTGTGCAAAGCCAACCAAAATACTTTCTGCGAATGTCACTTTTGGTGCCTCATCTCCTCTATATCAGACCAAGCGCGTAGAAAAGTCTCATATTTTTGAGCGAGGTGGTGAAAAGTTTGCTGTGATTGGTTTGACAGTTGCTAAAAAAACTAAAAATTCATCACAACCGAATGCAGATACACTCTTTAGTGATGAAATTGAAACGGCTCAAAAAGAAATTGATCGTTTGAAAGCCAGTGGCGTCAATAAAATTATTCTACAAACTCATGCAGGGTATGATTTAGAGAAAAAATTGGCACAATCATTAACGGATGTTGATGTTGTCATTGGTGGGGACTCACACACTTTGCTCGGGCCAGAGAGCTTGATTAAATATGAGTTAACCCCAGAAGGACCTTATCCAACCCAACTTAAAAATAAAGATGGTGATTTGGTTTGTGTTGCACAAGCTTGGCAATACAGTTATATCGTGGGCGAGTTGAATGTTCAATTTGATCCAGCAGGTAAAGTCACCAGTTGTAAAGGGACACCGCATCTATTAATTGATGATCAATTTAAACGTGGAACAGTCGAAGTCTCAGCAATTGAAAAAACCAATATTTTAAACCAATTCAAAGTTGATCAAGTGCCATTTACTGTAGTTAAGCCGTCAACTCTGACCGATCAAGTACTTGCACCTTATAAAGCACAGAAAAAAGCATTTGCAGAGAAAATTGTTGGACAGGCGACCGATAACTTATGTTCTCGACGTGTTCCAGGGACACAGCGTGATACAGGTCGATCAAGCTTAGGGGATGTGTGTAATCAAAATGAGCATGTAAATCTGCATGGTGGAGATATTCAACAAATTGTTGCAGAAGCATTTTTACAACAAGGTAAAGCCTACTTTGATGCGGATCTCTCCTTCCAAAATGGTGGTGGTGTTCGTGTAGATGTTGCTAAAGGCGATGTTACTGTCAACAATATTTATACTGTATTGCCATTTAAAAATACTTTAGTTCGATTAGATATGACTGGTGCTGAAGTGAAAGCGACATTGGAAGACGCAATGAACGGTGTGTTGGCTGAAGGAAACAGCGGTAGTTATCCTTATACCGGTGGTTTAACTTGGAATGTTGATTTCAATAAAGCGTATGGTCAGCGTATCAGCCAGTTAAAAGTTCGTAATGCATCGGGTGGCTATGAGGCTTTGGATCCAGCAAAAACTTATAAAGTGATTACGATTGATTTCCTGGCCAATGGTTCAGACTATTATACAGCTATGAAAAATGTGACTGGTGAGCGTCGCGAAGATGTTGGTTTAGATTATGCAGAAGCCTTTTTAACCTATGTGCAGTCATTACAAGGCACTGAAGGGCAAAAGCAAATCAATAAATTAAATACTTTAGATTACAGTACCCAATTATTTACTGATGCGCCGAAATAAAAAATATTTCACAGTTTTAAGATAAAAATCTCGCTTTACGCGAGATTTTTATCTTTTATGGGTTCTAAATTGATCAACAAGAGCTGTTTAATTTACTTTTAGATTAAAAAACACTCAGTCGTTATGATTGTGTGAAATAAAGGGTTGCAAGAGTTTTTAAAGTGTATAGAATGCACCCCATACCGACGAGATAGACGGAAACGAACGAAGCACGAAGTGCTGAGTTGTTCAGTTTATTGAAGTCCAGCACTTAATACTGACGAAGT
>JAHLFF010000209.1 GCA_018883945.1 Candidatus Acinetobacter avistercoris | reverse complement strand
CCTGAATGCATAACAACAGACAATGGTAAAATAAGCGACATGAATCCAATGATGATTTTTTTATTTGTCTCGCTTAATTTTACAATCGGCGGAAGAAAAACTAGTGCTGTGAAACAATAAAGGTTTCATGTAACACTAGTAAAAAAACTAATACAAAAGAAAGACGTTTTCATGCATAACAACCTTTAAATGTTAGATTTTTAATCTATATTTGAAGATTACTATGACAATGAACGTCTTCTTTGATTACAACTCTACTTTTCTAATAACCAATCAGCGATATAAACAATCGGTATACCATCAATTTGTTCAATATCATGATATTTTCCAGTGACAACTATTTTTTTATAGTTATCTTTTATGTGCAATAGGTTATCTGTTTCATGAGAATTATTTGGTAGCTCATACGTTACTTGAACATAGAGAGTTTCATCTAGTCTTCTTGCAACAAAGTCTATTTCTGTAGTATCAAGTTTCCCGACATCAACAGTATAACCTCTTCTAAGTAATTCTATATAGACAATATTTTCTAGTCGGTTGCTGTAATTACCATCTTTTCTGCCGACTGCATTTCGTCGTAACCCTGTATCTACAATGAAATATTTTCCATTTGTTCTCAAATATTCTCGTCCACGAATATCATATTGTTTTGTTCGATAAAACAAATAGCCGCTTTCAAGTAAATCTAGATATCGATTAACCGTGTGATTAGTGGTTTCAATTCCTTCATTTTTTAAAGTATTTACAATTTTTGATGTATTGACTAATTGACCAACATTATCTGCTAGAAAGCTAATAATTGATTTTAAAGCTGTCGGATCTTTTATGCCAGATCTCAAGGCGACATCATTTAAAACAATTGTATCAAAAATACCTGACAGTATGGTGTCTTTAATTGATTCTTCTGCAATCGTGACACTTGGGAAACCACCATACTTTTCATATTCATCATAAGCTATATCTACTTTTCGTGAATTTAATTCAATTCCTTTAACATTTAAAAATTCTTGAAAGGAAAATGGATAGATTGGAATCTCTATATAGCGCCCGCTTAATAGAGTTGCCAATTCTCCTGAGAGCATATTCGCATTAGAACCTGTAATAACAATATCACTATCAAAACTAACTCTAATTCCATTGATAACACGTTGCCAACCTTCAACTACTTGGATTTCATCAAATAACAAATAGATCTTTTTTGTGTCTTTAGGAAGTAATTCATTTAACTTTTCACGAAATTTTTCTTCTGTTGTAATCGTCTGATATTCAAAACTTTCAAAGTTCATATAAATAATATGATCGTCTGGTACACCTTCTTTTATTAAATGTTCTTGAAAGAGCATTAGAAGAACTGACTTACCTGAACGCCGAACGCCTGTAATAACTTTAATAAAGTCAGTATCTTTAAATTTTATTAATTGATTGAGATATTCTGGTCTTTCAAACATATTATTACCTCCTATGATCAAACTTCAATTTATATTATATTCTACCATTTTTTGAAGTTAACTTCAAAAAATAAGCAAAACACACTAAATATGTAGTCATCTAAATTTAAAAATAAATAGATTACTAAAAATATATGCTTTTACCTTATAAAATTCCTTTTTATATCCCCCATCACTCACCTTTCAAACCACCGTGCATCAGCAGAACTGTAATTGTATATAGTAGTTTTGGCTGATATAATTTAATGCTAAATTGCAATATCAAGTGCATAAAAATAATTAAAAATCTTTGTAGAATAGGAAATACTCAAAAATGTACTATTATCAAGGGATACAAGCCCTTAAACGTATTTACATGGCTTTTTTTTCTTTTTTTCGTACGCACTTCATTTTACAACTTATCCTCAGTTTTCAATTGATAAGTGGCTCACTTTTGAATTGAAAAATACATGATAATGTATGGGTACCATACCAATTCACCCGAACAGTTTGATTTTACCACTAAGGATAATAATTTATATTACCCTCAGGCTGTAAATGACTGGCTAAATTGGATTTACAAATTACCCCTCATAGATTTAGACATACCCATTGTAGTTTGCTATTTGAAATTGGTGCTTCTATCAAAGAAACTGGGGATCGATTTGCTAAATTCATGGGAATGTAACTCAAACGTACCCAAAAGCGTATCCAAAACAATTTTAGACAAAAAGAAAAAGCTCAAAAGTAAGCGCAAAATGAAACGGTATCTAGCTATGACAAATAACCCTTGCTATAATGTCTTTATATTATAGTGAGGGTTATTTACAATTTTCTTGAACTTCTGTGCTCCATGGCAATAACCCTTGAAGTAACTCAGGGTATTCTTTAAATGGTGTGTCGGGCAGTTCTTCAAATAAGTAGTTAAGATACTTATACGGATCTAATCCATTTAGTTTTGCAGTTTGGATTAAACTATAAACAACGCCACTCGCTGTTGCACCTTTGGTACTGGTAGAAAAATTCCAAGCTTTACGACCAACTACGAATGGACGGATACTGCGCTCAGCTAAATTATTCGAGAGTTGACATTCCCCATCTTCAAGGTAGTTCATTAAGTAAACCTTTTGATTTTTTGCATATTGCAATGCTTTTCCAAGAGTGGAATTCTTTAATGCATTTGTATGCTCTACCCAATTCCAAAATTGATTTAAGATTGGCGTTGCTTTTTCTTTCCGTAGATGGAGTCTCTCCTTTGGAGAAAGATAAGCGATCGTTCGCTCAATCTCAAAAAGTTCATCACAAAAGTCTTTTCCAATCTCAGACTGAGATTTAGTTTTCGTGCTGTTTTTTGGAATGCCGTCATTAAATTTTCTGCGTAGGTGAGCCCAGCAGCCGACACGTGTAACATCCGTGACTTTATTATAGCCCTCATATCCATCACAGTGCATAAAACCATGATAGCCTTCTAAAAACTTACGCGCATTTTCTCCAGCTCGAGTAGGTTTATATTGGTAAAGTGCTATTTGCTCAGAGGCATCTTTGCTACTTTGGTAAAGCCACATATAAGACTTTGAGGTAGCCGGTTTATTTGGCTCATTTAAAACCTGCATCGTCGTTTCATCTACATGAATCACTCGTGATTGCAGTAATTGCTTATGTAAGACGTCATATATAGGCTTTAACCATAGATTAGAGGCTGTGATGACCCAGTTTGCCATAGTAGCACGACTAAGTTCGATTCCATAATTTTCCCATTCTTTTTCTTGCCGATAGAAAGGGATACTCAATTCAAATTTTTGATGCATTAACCAGGCGACTGAACTTGCAGAAGCTAAGCTTCTAGGGATAACAGGCACAGGTGTTGGGGCTTTTACAATAGCGTCTGCACCATCTTTCTTACAAGTTGGACATTCATAAGCATAGCGCATAATTTTTCTCACCTTCAGGTGAGCAGGAATAAATTCAACTTCTTGTCGCACTTCTTCTTTTCCAATGATTTTTAATTCTGTATTGCACCACTCACAATGGCATTCTTCTTCATGTAACAGACAATTAACGTTGATGACTGGAAGATCTTTTATCATCTTTTCTTTTTGTCCAATCGTCCGTCTCTTCGCCTTAAGATCTCCTAAGTGACTGATTTCAGGTGCTTTTTTGTCTTGATCGACCTCTGCCTCATTAAATATATTTAAATCTTCGTCCGTAAATAAACTCAGCTGGTTTTCAACAGGTGGGATTATGTTAGATTTCTCACTAGAACGACCAAATAACTTTTGAGTAAGCAACTGCACTTGTTCCGTTAATACTACTAACTGTTCGGTTAATTGTCTGTTTTGTTCATTTGCTAACTCTAGTTTTTTGATCAAGGTTTGTTCTAGTTCAGTCATTTTCCACACCTGCCTTTCCTTCCAATTATCACTTTTATTATACCATGAAACGCATGAAAAAACAGCTAAAACCGTTGGTTTGACAACGTTTTTAGCTGTTTTTTAAATTAATTAAAATACCCCGTTTTTACTTTTTTTATCGCTTTTGGTTGATCTATTTTCAATCCTTCAAAAAGCCATCTCAGTTCTTGTTGGGTAATCGTTCGGACTTCTTCTTTGGTTCGGGGCCATTGGATGACGCCATTTTCAAGACGCTTGTAAAGCAAGATAAAGCCATCACCTTCCCAATAAAGAGCTTTATATTTATTTCGACTTCCACCACAAAATAAAAAGAGGCTGTTTTCAAAAACGTCCATATTATAGTGATCTTGTATAATGGACGCGAGTCCGTCAATCGATTTACGCATGTCTGTTTTTCCGCAAACAATATAAATTTGTTTGACTCCAGAATAATCGATTAACATATCATTCTAGTTCCTTAAGAAGGGTATAAAGAATGTATTTATCGATGCCATTATAGATATAAAGATCTCGATTGCCAGCGACATCTTTAATTCGACAGGCTAATTTGAGTTCCTGTGGCGTTTTATTAACGGATTCTTTAATATTTGAATCCGTTTGGTGCAATGAAATAGCTACGATATCTTGTTTTTTATTCATCATCATTCCTCCAACTTGTTTACTATAGAGTAAGTATAGAATGAAAGTGAGGTCTGTTAAAGATACCGTTTCATTTTGCGCTTACGTTCTAAGTATAAAAACAGCCTCTTTTGCAATCATGTTTACAAATCAAATGCTTTATAGCATTCAGATAGGCACTCTCTATTGGAGCATCTAGAACGAGTGGTTGGGTTATCTGCCTATAATAATGATAAA
>JAHLFF010000208.1 GCA_018883945.1 Candidatus Acinetobacter avistercoris | reverse complement strand
ACTTTCACTATGAGTATTTTTATTTTATGTCAGTCAATTTTGACAATAACTTTTTTTATAGTAAATTTTCTAGAAATTCAGAAACTAAACTTTGATATAGCTGATAGGTTGAATCACTAAAAAAAAGACCGCGAAAGCGGTCTTTTTGGTTCTTACTTAATAAATTAAGCTTGACCTTCAGCATCAGCGCCTTGAGCGCGCTGTAAATTTGCTTCAAATTCCGCATCAAAATTGATAGGCGTAAGAAGCAATTGAGGGAAGCTACCTTTAGTCACAAGGTCATTTACCGCTTCACGAAGGAATGGGAACAAAATGTTCGGGCAGTAAGCGCCAAGAATGTAAGGAAGACGTTCTTCTTCAACACCATCGATCAAGAAAATACCCGATTGAGTTACATCGACAATAAATGCTGTCTCGCCCGCGTTAGTCGCTTGAACAACCACTTTCAAAGAGACTTCAAAATGGGTTGGATCAACTTTTTCTGCAGCAGAAGATAAGTTGATGTTCAACTCAGGTTGCCATTCTTTGGTAAAAACACTTGCCCCAGGTACTTCAAAAGATAAATCTTTAGTGTAAATACGTTCTAATGCAAGTTGTGGTTGAGCTTGTTGTTCTTCACTCATTCTTTATTCCTTCAATTTTAAAAAGTGATTTATGCCAATAATTCGTCAAGTTTACCTTCACGCTCTAAAGCATAAAGTTGGTCGAAACCACCGATGAATTGTTCTTTAATGAAAATCTGTGGCACGGTACGATAATTCGTCTTTTGCATCAGTTCAAGACGTACTTCCGGTGCTTCTTTAGATAAGTTAACTTCTTTGTATTCAATGCCTTTGCGTTCTAAAAGCTGTTTAGCGCGAACACAGTATGGGCACATATTAGTTGAATAAACAGTCACTTGAGCAGTCATATTAAATATTCCTTAAGCTTTCTTCGCTTTAACCAATGGTAGACCTTGTGCTTTCCAGTTACTGATTCCGCCGTCTAAGCGGTAACTGTCTGCATGACCTACTTGTTGAAGTGCAGTACCTGCGACTTGACCTAAGTTGCAAATGAACACTAAAGGACGATCTGCAGTTTTTAATTCTTCAATATGGCTCGAAATTTGGCTATATGGAATGTTGCGGCTACCACTGACATGACCTTCACGAAAATCTTTGGCATCACGTAGGTCAATCAACATCGCATTTTTAGCTTTCACTAAAATGCCCAGTGATTGTGGTGAAATTTTACGACCATTGCGTTGACCTTCAAACACGAAGAACAACACAATTAAAGCGGCTAAAATTGCAAACAAAAAGGGGTGATTCCCCATAAATTCGAACAAACGTTCCACAAATCACCTAATTACAAATTAAAAACTGCGTTGAGTATAGCGTATATATATGGTGATCAAAATCACTGCTTCAAGGCTTCTCACAAAGAAAACTAATTTTTTTGTTGCGCCTCAGTAATTTCATCGACCAAGCGTAAATAACTGTCTAAACGTCGGGCTAAAACTTTATTCTCTACAACCGCTTGTTTAATTGCGCATTGTTTTTCATGCGTATGGGTACAGTTACGGTATTGGCAATGTCCAATGAACGCTGAAATCTCAGGGAAACCGTGGTCAATTTTGTCGTAATCTAAATGCCACAAACCAAATTCACGTATTCCTGGAGAGTCAATTAAAGCACCATTTTCACCAAAACGAATTAAGCGTGTAGACGTGGTGGTGTGCTGACCTAAAGCTGAGTTTTCTGAAATAATATTGGTTTTCTGCGCGGCATCCGGAACGATGGCATTGATCATGGTGCTTTTACCGACACCAGACTGTCCCACAAATGCAACAGTTTCATTGTCTAAACGTGTTTTAAGTTCAGAGAAATCACTATTGGCTTGTGTGAGCATCACCTCATAACCCAGAGATTGATATTCTTCGACCAATTTGAGTCGAGGATCATCATTTTCCAGCAACAAATCGCATTTGTTGAGCACCAATAAGGCAGGGATATCTGCATCTGCACAGGCCACTAAATAGCGGTCAATCAGTGTTGGAGCAGGTTCAGGTAAGGGTGCAATCACAATCACGATCAAACTGATGTTCGCTGCAACAGGTTTAACTTTGTGATAACGGTCCGGACGTGTCAGTAAAGAACGACGCGGTTGAATGGCGGTAATAATACCCAAGCCCGTATTTGGGTCTGCTTGCCATTTAACTCGGTCACCCGTCACTAAAAGTTCTAGATTGGTACGTGTGTGACAACGCCAAACACTACCGAGTTCAATCGGTTTCCAGAACGGATCAGGTTCACCGTCTTTCACTTCAGGTTGAATAGGATGCTCTTGGGGAACTGAAAGTGCTTGTACTTCGAGTTGGCGTCCATAATGTTGTACGACAAGACCTTCTAAGTCATCAGACGTATCTAAGTCTTCTTGACGTGTCTTATGTTGTTTCTGAATGCGGCGTTGCTGCTGTTCAGTTAAGCGACGTTTACGAATTAAAGCCATTCATAACCTGATCAAACCATGAAATTAAGAAGGCAAAAATAGCATGATGAGCAAGGGAATTACAGCCAAGATCTGTTTAATTTGCTAGTATTGATCTTTATTTAAACCCATAAGATTGTAGTTTATGAGCAGCACGCCTGATACACGCTTAATTTGGATCGACCTTGAGATGACAGGTTTGGATACAGATAATGACAAAATCATCGAAATTGCGACGATTGTCACTGACGACAACTTAAATATTCTCGCTGAAGGTCCAGTGCTTGCCATTCACCAATCGAACATTACTTTGAATGCGATGGATGAGTGGAACACCAAACAACATGGTCAGTCTGGCTTAATCGAACGTGTTCGCCGTAGTAAGTTGACAGCACAAGATGCTGAACAACAGACTATTGAATTTTTGAAAAAATGGGTAGACCCTAAAACGTCTCCGATGTGTGGTAACTCAATCTGCCAAGATCGTCGTTTTATGCATCGTTTAATGCCTGAGTTGGAACAGTATTTTCATTATCGTAATTTGGATGTGTCTTCTGTTAAAGAGTTGGCGAAACGCTGGCGTCCAGAGATTATGAGTGGCTTAAAGAAAAATGCCTCGCATCTTGCGATGGATGACATTCGTGACTCAATCGCTGAGTTAAAATACTATCGTCAATATTTCTTTATATCGAATGCTTAATTTTTCATTTCTAATGAGTACCTCATTTAAGCAATTTAAATTTGTTTAAAATGACTAAATTAAAAAGAGATATCAGAGTCTCTTTTTAATTTCAAAATTTCGCGGTATATTTTGTGTGTTGATTGGTTTAAAACAGAGGTCAGATCTGATTGAGAAGTACGTCTAAATGTGCGTCGGATGTCCGTTATCAATTGAAATGTACTTAGATCTGCGATGAATTAAATAAGATGAGTCGCAAAAGAATAAATATAGATTACAAAAAGAATTAGGCTCGATACTCAATCCATGATGAAATATCAAAATATCTTCCATGATTGTTTAGTAATTTAGACATGGTTTTAGTGATATAGACCTGATTTAAGGCGCTTGAATTCAATTAAAAGAGAAAAATTATGCAAAGTAATAATCCTATTTTAACCCGCGTTGAAACGTATAGTGATTTGAGCCAACCGATGACGGTTCAAGGCGCAATCCAAAAATCAGTTTTGCTCTCAGTTATTGCAGCAGTCGTTGGTATTGCGGTGTTCTTATACTGTCTATTGACCATGAATATGTCGATTGCGTATGGCGCAGCACTGGTTGGTGCTATTGGTGGTTTTATTTTGGCTCTAGTGACCACATTTAAACCCAATACTGCACCGACTTTAGCGGTTCCGTATGCATTGTTTCAAGGTGCATTTCTAGGCGGTATTTCAATGATTTTCCAAATGAAATATCCGGGTGTTCCTGTTAAAGCATTATTGGCAACCTTTATCACCAGCTTGGTGATGTTTGGCTTGTACCGCGCGAAAATCATTCGTGCGACTGAAAAATTTAAATCGGTCATTATTTCAGCTTCAATTGCCATTGCCTTGGTTTTTGTTGTGCAATTCATCATGAGTTTGGCTTTTGCTTCTAGTATTCCATATGTTTTTGAAAATAATTGGTTAGGGATTGGTTTTGCGGCATTCGTTGCTGTGATTGCATCATTAAGCTTAATTTTAGATTTTGATTTGATTGAGTCTGCAGCTGCCCAGCAAGCACCTAAATCAATGGAATGGTTGTGCGGTATCGCATTACTGGCGACATTGGTGTGGATGTATTTTTCATTCTTACGTTTAATTGGCTTTTTAAGTGATGATTAATTCGATTTATTTAGCGTAATGCATTCAGCTGGTTCAACATTTAACTGATTTTGCATTTACCTAAATCGTTATAGGTCAATCCTAAGCTATCAAAAAACGATATCTACCAAAAAAACCATATCTATCAAAAAAATAGCTATGTATTAAAGACCAAGATATCAAAGACCAAGTGATTATTCGCTTGGTCTTTTTTATGCTGTTTCGATCAGCATAAAAAGAGTGAAGCAGACGTGGATTGAATCTAGATTTTAAAATAAATTAAAAATAGGCG
>JAHLFF010000207.1 GCA_018883945.1 Candidatus Acinetobacter avistercoris | reverse complement strand
GATCAATCAACCAGTAAAAATCCACACAAGTTGTTCTTCATAATCTCTTAATGATCTTCTTGCTGATTCGTCACCAGCAAGCTAGGTCGGCTATACTACTCTCTTTCAGAGAATAGTCAACAGGTTTTGTTCATTAATTTTAAACTCCTTCAAAACATTAAAGATTTAAACCTTTCAGCTAAATCCTTGTTTCTCAACAAGTTTTAATCAACATCACCGCCGATGGATGTGCATTCTACAGCATTTCCTACACCGCACAACCCCTTTTTTTATTTATTTCTCAAAAATACGTTTAACTGTTTATTTTTTCTTCAAAATAGGGATTTTCTTTACTTTTTAAGTGTACAGGGCACTGAACTGGCCACCATTTCGCTATTTTTTGCGTGACTATTCTTCTCTTGCCACTTTAAAGGACGACAATCGATGTATTCACAGTAGCCACTTTCACCTGCTTCCTCAACGCCATCAATAACAACTTTATACTGAAAACTTCCCACATAGCCCGCTGCTAAACCAAATTTAAAATCACCACGGCTCTGTCCATAGATATGAATACTTTTACTGGCATTTTTAAAATTCCATTCAAACTCCCGAGGTAAGTACATATCCTGCTGATTCGGTGTCGTCACTTTTGGATAAACACGATGCACTTTAAAGTAGACATTTTCATCAAACATTTCAGAAGTATTATTGGTTAAATCTCGAAGGTAGATTCTAGACTGCATAATCTGATTAAAATTATTTCGAATCTGTGCAAGAAGCAATTGTCGCTGATGGCTTAAATTTATAATTTGATAGGTGAAAAAGCATAAAGGTAAATAAGGCAAATTCATTGCGCGTGCATATTCAAAAGCACCCAAATGATTGATCGAATACTTTTGCCCTTTATAAACAATATCACCCTTGCAATGACACATCAGCGACCAGTGATCAAAAAGTCCAAATTTAAACTTGGTAAAATGTGAAATAATCGGCTTGGTTTCTATTTTTAGATTTACCGACAATTCATCATCATTTCGAATCAATTGAAAATGGGGAATATGCCCTCTAAGACTTTCGCGATCAGCAAATTGGAACTGCTCATCCCCGAATGTACAATCATCAGCAATAGAATAAGCATTAAAATGACCCAACATATGCGGGCTTATACTACTGATTAGAGATACGGTATCTAAAGCACTATGTTTAATAGCAGATTGATTACGCAGCATAGGCGCATTGGGCTGACCAATGATGGTCAAAAAATTAAAATAGTGTAATGGTGCGGGTAATCCAGGAATCATCAATCCTTGATGAATAATTTTAAATCTTCCTTTAGGCCCATGATATTTAAGCTTAAAAGAAAACTGAGCTTGATTCAGTTGTTTTGAGTCATCGACCAAATTCATTAACAACTGCATATCAAGCTCCTTTTATTTCATATTATTTTTAATCTAACCTACCCGCTTGCGTGCCATAAAAGTTGTCACGAACCCTGATAGTGCGTAGATAATTGAAATGACTAAAATACCAACAGGAATATTATAGGTCACTGCTGCAAAAATAAACACAATGATTGGTAACACAGCAAACGGTACACGTTTTCTTTCTACCGTTTTAAATGAATAGTATTTAATATTCGATATCATCAACAAACCAACAGCCACAATCAATACGGCATTGATCACTTGTATACCACGTTCACGAAGTTCAAATATTTCAGGGAAGTCAATGCCGACCCAAACCAAAGAAATGATCATGACCGCTGCCAATGGACTAGCAACACCAATAAAGTATCGTTTATCCACGACTGCAATTTGAACATTGAATCGTGCTAAACGGAATGCCGCACATGCGGTATATACAAAACACGCTGCCAGACCAATGCGACCTAAATCATGCAAGCTCCAGCTATACATTAAGATCGCAGGTGCCACACCAAATGCCAGCATATCTGACAATGAATCAAACTGCTCTCCAAATGGACTTTGTGCACCAATAGCGCGTGCAACACGACCATCCAATCCGTCAAACAAGGCTGCAATAAAAATGGCATAAATTGCTTGGGTATATTCCCCATTCATACTGGCAATGATCGAATAAAAACCTGACAACAATGCCGCTGTGGTGATGAGATTTGGCCATAGATAGATTCCACGACGTTTAACCTTCTGCCCTTCTTGGGTATGTTCCTCTTCTTCCACTTCAAAAGTAATACCATCAAAACCTGGTACATCACGTGTAGAAGATTCGCTTTCAGGTTTATTTATATTTGTCATGTAATCTATCCTAACAGTAGCCTTATCTTTTTAATTTATTCGCCAACCAACCAACGTACCGCAGCATGTCCGCCATTTTCAGTCATACGCAAATGTGGGAACAACCATTGCAATGCTTCATCTGCATCTTCTGAGAATTTCCATGGTGGATTAATCACCAGTAAACCACAACCATTTAGTCCAACTGGCGTATCATCAGGCCATACACATATTTCGCATACCAACTGACGACGAATACCTGTTTTCATCATTTTCTTTTCAAAACGATCAATCATTGCGCGATCTTTAATTGGATACCATACAGCAAAACAACCCGTCGGCCATTTACGATGTGCAACTGTAAGTAAATCGACCAATTGTGGGAAATCTTTTCGTTCCAATTCATAGGGTGGATCAATCATCACCAAACCACGTTTTTCTTTCGGTGGAATCACACCAAAAAGCCCTTCATAAACATCACGCTCATGCAAACCTGCACGGCGATCACGAATGTTCATATAAAGCTGCTGAAATACATCTTTTTGCATTTCAAAAATAGTCGCTTTATCCATATCACGCATGTTTTCTAATGCAAACCATGGTGAACCTGGATAAGCACCACGACCTGATCCTTCACGCATTTTTTCAACAATTTTTAAATATTGCTGTACGCCTTCAGGTGCATTACGGATAATCGAATCATCCAGTTTGACCAAGCGATGAATACCATTTAAAAACTCACCAGACTTTTGTGCTGCTGACGTTGATAAATCATACTTACCCGCACCACCATGTGTGTCTACATAGTGATAAGGTTTGTCTTTTGCATTCAAACGATTCAAGATTTGAAGCAATAAAATATGCTTCATTACATCTGCAAAGTTACCCGCATGGAAATGGTGACGGTAATTCATGTTTCTTTAATTCCTAATATCAACTGCTATTTTAGCATGAAAAATAGTTTCATTCCGATGCTTATCTTGCTCTAGAATAGTTCTCCTTTTTCATATCCTATTATCTGGTTTTGTGTATGGACAGTGTTCTACTCCCAAATTCATGGAATATTGAGCAAATTTTGGATGATTTAGATCAACAGGGTTTCGCTCTCATTGATCATGCCTACCCAACCGATTATGTAAAACAATTGGTTGAAGAGTGTAGTTTGCATTTAAATCATTTTCGTGACGCGGCAGTCCAGAATGGCGTAATTAGTAGCATTCGTAGCGACCATATTTTGTGGATTCATGCAGGATTAGAAAAAGCGCAACAACACATTCAGGCGCTAAAAGCGCTCAGTAATGAACTTAATCGCGCTTATTATTTAGGGATTAAAGATACAGAAGCGCATTTTGCCTGTTATAACGCAGGAGAATTTTATGCCTTACATCGGGATAACCCGCAAGGTAAAAATGGTCGTGTTATTTCGACCGTCTATTATTTACATGAAAATTGGCAAGATGATTGGGGCGGCGAATTACGCTTACAGGATAAAAATGATCAATGGCATATTATTCAACCCAAATCGAATCGCATTGTTATTTTCCAAAGTGATTTATTGCATGAAGTGATCCAAGCGCAACAACAACGTTTATCCATTACTGCTTGGCTACGTAACGACAATTCAATTCTTTGACTTTAAATTTATAAATGCATCCTCATATATAGGCTATTCATAGATGAGGATGTCACCGATGCGCGTAGACACAAAACAAATTATTCAACGTATTGGTGAAACTGATCAGCTGTATTTAGAAGGCAATACTCCCCAACTTGCGCTGGAGCGTGCAGATTTACGTTTATATTTGGTTACGCTGAGCAACCTTCGTCAGGAGCAAGTATATTTTCTGCAAGAAGCCGTTGTGATCTTGGAGCAAGGCAGAGTTGAATTTGATGAAATGCCAATGTCTGTCTATATGGATTTGTCATTATATTTAGCTAAAGCGTATATGATCTATTATGAGATCACCAAAGAATTACGCTTTGCTTTAATTACTCAACAAATTTTGAAACCCATTGTGAGCGATGAGTACGGCGACGTGTATTTCTTTTTAGCTTATGCGGCTATTTCTAAAGCAGAACTTTCAATGACGCGACATTGGCTGACCAAATACGGTAAAACAGCTGCTTTTGATGCATCACTCCTGCAAGAACATCCTGCGTTCCAAGCCTTACATACAGAAACTTGGTTTATACAATTAATGAGGATTAAATTGCATTAATTTAATTCTTATTTGATTTTTCCTATTTAAAAAAAACGCCCAATTTGGGCGTTTTTTTTCAGTAAGCCGCTTGTGCAAATATACAAAAGAACCTCTTACAACAATGCTAAATGGTTTGAATGCTGTTCCTAGAAAAAGACTCGGATTTAAAAATGCAAGTCAGATTCTCTCTTCAGTTACTCTCTAGTAAATTAATGTTAAACTTTAAATGCTCATCTAAAAATATAAAATAAAAATGGTGTAATTATAAAATGCTAGACTTTAGAAATATAAAGACAATATCAATCATTGGTGGTGGAACAGCTGGTTGGTTTGCCGCATTAACATTAAAAAAAATGTTCGATTCCAATATCACCGTTCAGCTTATTGAATCCCCTCAAATTGGCATAGTCGGTGTTGGTGAGGGAGGCTTAATCAATTTAATTCAAGCTTTGAATAATTTAAACATTCCTACTAGCGAGTTTATGTTAGAAACAGGAGCTTCATTTAAATGGGGTTTTTGTTATGAAGGATGGCGTACCGGACTCAAAGATGATGAATATTATCATCTGTTTACTGATCCGAAAGTGAGACCATTTTCCCTCAATTTTGATGGATTCTATCCAGAAGTCTGTTCGATCATTTCTCAACATATTCCCCTCAGTAATGTTACGCCTGCATTCAGTGCAATCAGGAATAGAGTATCTCAGTCTGAGGCAGCTAAAATTTTAACCCATGGTGATCAAGGAATAAGTTCTTCATTACACTTTGATAGTCATAGAGTCGCAAAATTTTTGGCTAAAAAAGCAGAAGAACGAGGCGTCAGCCATATACAAACAAAAGTAAAGGATATTTTATTTGATGAGCAAGGAATGGCAGAAAAAATAGTGACTGAAAATGGCGTGATTGATACCAATTTCATCATTGATGCTTCTGGATTCTCTCGATTCATTATTGGACATAAATTAAAAAGTAACTGGAAGTCATTCAAAGAATATTTATTATTAGACTCGGCCATTCCTTTCCATATTCCACATCAAAATAATCAACCAGAATTGGTTACACGTGCAACGGCAATGAAAGCTGGATGGATGTGGCAAATCCCTTTAGTTGAAAGAATTGGTGCGGGTTATGTATTTAATAGTGAATTTACTTCAGAAGAAGATGCAATAAAAGAAGTTGAAAATTATTTTGATTTTAAAATTGAACCGCAAAGAACTTTAAAATTTGAACCAGGACATTTTGAAGAAGTTTGGCAAAAAAATGTCATGGCGCTAGGACTATCATCTGGTTTTGTCGAGCCATTGGAAGCAACATCGATAGGTCAAATGCTCGAGCAGCTGAGGATGTTTGAAAATGTCGTTACAAAGAGTGGTTTAGTGGTCTCTGATTTAAGCATAGCGCAATTTAACCAAGCAAATGAAGCGAGTTGGCAAGGGATCAGAGATTTTTTACGTATGCATTATGATTGTCCACGTATAGATACGCCCTTTTGGAAAAAAGTAAATGAAACACCTTATCCGGAAAGTTATAAAGCTATAAAAGAAGTGTTTATGCAAAGGTGCCCGCGAACTGAAGATATAAAAGGATATGCTCAACATGGATGGAATGGTATTTTCCATGTCATCAATTGGATCTATGTAGCGCAAGCTTTGGGATTGATTTCTGCAGATTTATGCAGAGATGAATTAGTGCTTCTAACATCCAAAATAAATCAGTAGCATAAAATAATTATAATTATTCATAGACTCTCAGATGGCATGCAACAAAGATAAATATGGGTAGGTGTTAAGATGCGTTAGCATTATTTTTTCGATCGATCAAAGTCAAAGTTGCACTGTTCAACCACTGAATAAATGTATAAAAATTAAATAAATCCTTGTTTTTAATTCTTTGTTTTTAATTCCTTATACAACCAAGCCGTTTTATCTCAAATACTCATTGAAGATCATAAAAAATGGTGCCTAGGCACCATTTTTTCAACCAATTTTAATCAAACAGATTTTAGCCAATTGTGATTTGATGATTTGCAAGTAAGGTTTCCAAATCTGTACGTACATTATTTAGTGTCGCTAATGTTGTATAGTTTATTCCACCAACTGCACCATCTCGGTCTATACCAATCACGCTATTATTACCCACTTGAGTAACACTAATATAGTTAGCAATCGTGTCACCTGTATCGATAGTCGCTACACCATTAATATAACGTGCAGCACCATCGAGATCGGCTGTATAACCAACCAATAAATCTTTGATATCAATGATATCTGCATTAGGCGTAGCCTCAACAGTTCCAACCGTGAATCCATTCACTATATCTGAACCATTACCACCCGTTGCATCAGCATTATTAAGTAACTTATACATCAGCGTGTCTTGTCCACCTTTGCTTAAGTCAAAAATATCATTCCCACCACGGCCATCAAAATAATTATTCAGTGCATTACCTGAGAGTGTATCAATACCCGATCCACCTGCAACACCTTCAATATTTTTCAGCGTGACAGTACCAAAGCCAGTATTTTGTGCTGTTAAAATAGACAGATCGACGACAAGTGGCGTGCTACCTGCAAGTTTATAATCAATGATATCTAAACCACCGGTATTGCTCCATGATTTAATACCAGAAATCGTGGTGGTACCACCTGAGCCATTGTAGATATCATTACCTAAGGTCGCAAAGAATGTATCATTATAGCCCGTACCCACAATGCCATTACCCTTATTGGCATTAGCAACATTGTCGGCCGCCTCAGTGGTCAATACATAGGCATGATTCGCTTCTTTTGCTTTCAAGCCAGCCCATGCAGTATTTACAATTTCAACTGTATTACTTCCAACACTCGTGACACCACCAACATCCGCTGCAGCATTATTTTTCTGGCGCAATATCACTGCACTATATGTTTTTGATGCATCTAAATTATAGAAATCAACAATCCCTGTGCTGTCATTGGTTTGGTTACCAGATTGAGCATTGATCATTTGAGTAGAAACAACACGTCCTGTCGCCTCATCAACCAATTGAACTGTATTACCATATAAAGAATTAATCCCTTCTTCATCCAATATTCTTAAATGAATACTGGTTCCATAAGCGACATTGTTTTTATTCTCAATATAGGTGGTTTGTCCTTTAACAGTGAACGCCAATAAGTCACGATCACCATCCCAATCTATATCAATCGCTACCGCACCTGTCACTGGACCACTATTCGTTCCAGAAACAGCACTTGTACCAATCGTCGTTTTACCGATTTCTGTTAATAAATTAGTGGTTGTAAAGCTCACCACGCCCGCAGCAGTGGTATTGGTATATAAGTTAATTGGACCTGTATTATCTGCATTAGCTACGCCACCACTATTTCCCATTCCCGGCAATTCGATAACATCCATCTTTCCATCATGGTTCCAATCTAATGCTATAGAGGCACCACCAGCGACCTTATCACTAAATACATATTTTCCAGCAGCAGTAGGATTACCAATCCCATCACCATTCGGATCACTAAAGATTAATTTACCTGCTCCATCATTGAAGTAGATACGACTTGCATATTCCTCAGCAGTGTAGTCGGATCTTGAGGGAGCAGTATCACTTTCACTACCACGACCCAAGAACAGATCCATGTAACCGTCACCGTTGAAGTCAGCCCATGTCATTGCGACACCGTTACCAATGCCTGGATCATCATCTGTACCACGCTGGAATACGTTGTCGATAATCTGATCAACGTTCCAAGCCTCTGTATTTGTCCCTTTTGCAATTACAAGTCGCGCATTATTGTCGCTTAATGCACCAGAAGATGAAATTCTAGAACCATCTGCAACAATGTTTTGGCTATGCATTGCAAAGTCAACAATACCATCATTGTTAATATCTACCCCAGATAACTCCATATCTGGCTGGGATTGATCAGGTCCAATAGGCTGACGATCAGCAATTGTGGCGTAATCCGTTGCAAAATGACCATCCTTTGACATTCCAAAAACAGTTCCATCATTATTCAAAACAATTTGAGAACCGTATCCACCTCTAATTGCACTATCATTAGGTGTTTGGTCACCTATAATCATATCAACCAAACCATCACCATTTTTATCAATAGCCATGATCCCACCATACCAACTCCAAGTATTGGCGCTATCAGGTGTATTTACATCTCCTGCGAATCCCTCTGGTTGACCAGTACTCGGAAACGCACCTACTTGATACGCTGTATACGTCGTTCCGTTATAATAGAACATTTGTTGACCATCATCGTATCTATTATCAACAGCAAATAGATCCATCAAACCATCACGGTTAAAATCAATAAATGTCGCATTTTGAACATAATTTTGCGTGTCATAACCTCTGCCACCATCATTACTCTGAATAGCAGTACTGCTAAAGCTTCCAAGTGTTGAAGATGATGTCCCATTTGCATCCAGCATCGTTTGGTTCGTATGAATTCGCCATACACCTTCTTGACCAATCGTGACTGCTGTTCCTTTTTGATCTGGATCACCACCACCCGCACCAACTGTTACAACAGGTGTAGGAGCAACCACTAATTCATTTGCAGTATCATCCTGAGTGATGACCAATCCAGTCGCTTCTTTTAAGGTTGCAACAACATTATAGGTGCCTACAGGAAGAGCTTTATCATTAGGAATTTGCACATACCAAGTGTTATTTAATGCATCAATAACAACTTGACCCGTTTGAGAGGAGTAAGTCTGACCATTCACCGTCACTTCAAGATATTCACCTGGTAGAATTTTAAAACCAGTTGATCCACTAATAATAGGGGTAATATCTAAGGTATTTTGAGTATTGATATTTACTGTTAAATCAATGTTAATCAATAAATTATTACTTTGCGGACCAAGATTCCCAGCCGCATCAACAACGCTCGCATAATAGGTATATGATTGACCATCACTTAGATTAGAACTGATCTCATAAGTCCATGCTGTTCCAACTGTATTTGCATATCCTAATAAACTTGTATTTCCACCATTCACCTGATAAACAGCAATTTGTTCACCAGCTCCTAAGGTAGAATTTACGGTGCCGTTTAATACGGGAGTACGGTCATCTGTTGTTGAACCCGTGTTAAAGTTACCTGTCATTCCACCAACGTCATCGGTATAGTTTGTGATTGTGACTAACTGAGTCGGTGCCACAGTATCAATCACAATCGCTTGAGTATCTGTGCTTCCAACATTACCAGCATCATCAACAACACGTGCTAGATAACTAAAGTTAGTGCTATGAACGGTAGCATCAACCAAACTCCATGTCGTACCTGTTGTGATTGCATCAATCCAAGTCGTACCACCATCATTAGATACTTGTACTTTTTCTCCAACACTCAAAGCACTCGTTAACGTACCACTGACAGTCAAGGTCGTATCATTCGTTAAAAAGTCAGTGCTAGATATACCTGTATCTGTACTAATTGCAGAGATCTGAATCAGGTTTGAAGCACTAGGAGCAGAAGTATCTACAGAAATTGCATAGTTATTCGATACTAAACCTTGGTTGCCGGCAGCATCTTCTAAGCTTGCTGCGTAGATATACGTATTACCATCCACAAGTCCAGCATCTGCAAATATCCACGTTGTACCTGTGACTATTGCTGTACCTACCTTGACACCATCACGATACATCACAACAACTTCGTCTGAGCCTAAAGTCGCGCTAATCGTTCCTTCAATACTCGGTGTTACATCATTTGTTGATCCGTTATTCGCAACAATACCTGTTTGTGGAGCAAAATTATCAATGACTTGAGTAATGACCGTCGTTTGTGTTGGTGCATCAGTATCAACCGTAATCGTATACGCAGCTGATGCTGGGCTTTGATTACCACCTGCAGTTTCAACTCGTGTTGTATAGACATAGGTATTGCCATTGCTCAAACCACTGTCATTAAATGCCCATGTGGTTCCTGTAACTGTTGCTGTTCCTATCACGACATTATCACGTAATACAACAACGGTTTCCGTGCCCGTAAGTGCTGTTGCAATCGAGCCTGTCAATTGCGGGCTGATGTCATTGGTCGCGCCATTATTCGCAACCACTCCTGTTTGTGGTGCAACATCATCAATAACCGATAAGATCTGTACCGATTGGCTTGAACCACTGGTATCCACAGAGATTGCATAGTTATTCGACACTAAGCCTTGGTTGCCCGCAGCATCTTCAACTCGCGCTGTATAGGTATAGCTTGAACCACTCGCCAAGCCAGCATCCGCAAATGTCCATGTTGTACCTGTGACTGTTGCTGTACCAACTTTGACACCATCACGATATATCGCAACAACTTCGCCTGAACCCAAAGTCGC
>JAHLFF010000206.1 GCA_018883945.1 Candidatus Acinetobacter avistercoris | reverse complement strand
CATTATCGTGGCAATAGCTACAAGACCGAGTATCAGCAACACGACTTGCCTAAACCATCACGTAATCAACAATGGTATAAAATTAACAATGATTACATTCTGGTCGATTCAGAAAGTAACAATATCATTAGCATTAAAGAAGATTAATATTAAAAAAATGAGTACTAAAGAAAATGAGTACTCAAGAAGATGAGTTTTAAAAGATAAAGACTCCTCTAAAGTCTGTAATAAAAGCCCAAATCAATAAGGGCTTTTATTTTTTTGTCGTTTTCTAAATCATGGCGATGTGTAATCGTTTTATGGTGTGATTATTAGATCTCTTTCATAAGTCGAAAAATGATGATTGAGTGGCCATAAATTGATACGTTAAAATCCTTTCTCCCTTTGGGAGAAGGTTAGGATGAGGGAAAACTCATGATGAGTCTGTTGTATGAATAATGACTTTTGAAAGAAGTCTATTTTTTTGATGTCATCGTTTTTTCTGAGATACAAAGCAATATATTTTTAGCGTAAAAATGAAGCACAACATAATTGATCAAAATTTACCTACATTTATTCTCCATATATTTCACAAATCAACTCATGATCTCCACGCTTTATCTCTAATGATTGCGTATCTTTGAGCTATCGAAATATAGTCATAAAAGCTTTGAGGTAACCGACATGAAAAAAGTATTCACTGCAATTGCGATTTCTATGAGTGCATTGATGGCGACCGCTGCAATGGCTGCTCCACATTATGATCAAGACCACCGCTATCAATCTAAACCAGCACCTCACTGGAATAACAAACAACAAGTTCATAAAAATGATCGTTTTGATCGCAATAAAGCTTCGGTTAATCCAAGCCGTGAATGGCGCACTGGTCAAACTTTACCGCGTCAATATAGCTCATCACGTTTTGAAGTAGATCGTAACCAAATGAAGCGTCTCCCTAAAGCAGGTCGCAACCAACAGTGGTACAAAATTAATGGTGACTATGTCTTAGTGAATGAGCGTAACGATCGTATTATCCGAATTATTGGCTAATCTCATTTCCCTTTTCTGCAAAAGCCCAAAGTAAATTTGGGCTTTTTTGATGGCGTGTATCGATCAATGGTGTGGAATTGGTTTTTTTTGTTTAGAATCAAATTTACATAAACGATTTTGATATTGGTATACGTATGCAACCAGATTCATTAGAAACAACACAAGGCACTGCTCAGCAATATGTGCATTGGTTTCGAAACTCTGCGCCTTATATCAATGCTCATCGTAATAAAACCTTTGTCTTGATGTTCAGTGGCGATGCGGTTCTGGATAATAATTTTCAGCATATTATCCATGATATTGCGCTACTGCATTCTTTGGGCATTCGATTAATTTTGGTCCATGGCGCTCGTCCTCAAATTAATGTCAATTTAAAAGAAAAAAATCTTGAGACGCCTTTTCATCACCATCGTCGTATTACCACACGTGAATCTTTAAGTTCAGTGATGCAGGCAGTGGGCGCGATTCGCTTACAAATCGAAGCGTTTCTTTCCATGGGGCTTGCCAACTCACCCATGTACGGCGCACGCATTGATGTCGTTTCAGGTAATTTCGTCACGGCAAAGCCTTATGGTATTCGTGAGGGTATTGACTATCAACTTACAGGTGAAGTTCGCAGTATCGATACCGAAGCGATTCAAAAGCATTTAGATAATCATAATATTGTGTTGCTTGGACCTTCTGGTTATTCAACCACAGGTGAGGTTTATAATTTATTGGCAGAAGAAGTAGCCACCAAAACCGCCATTGATTTACAAGCAGACAAATTAATTTTCTTGGGCAGTCAACAAGGTCTGTTGGATGAATTCGGCAAATTACTTCGTGAAATTACGCCGCATCAGTTGGATCAACATATTGCCAAATATCAGGACACTCATTTTGATTTAGCGGTTCATCTCAGAAATGCAAAATTGGCGTCGCTTAAAGGCGTTCATCGCGTACATCTTATTTCTTATGCACATGATGGTGCCTTAATTGAAGAACTTTTCACACGTGATGGTCATGGCACCATGATCACCGATGCTCATTATGAACAAGTGCGTACTGCGAATATTCAAGATGTCGGCGGATTAATGAGTTTGTTACGTCCTTTGGAGGAAGAAGGTATTTTGGTATACCGTTCACGTGAGCGTTTGGAAAATGAAATTGAACGTTTCGCTGTCATTGAACGAGACGGTATGATTCTGGCCTGCGCTGCGCTCTACCCTATTCCAAGTCACGCAAATGAAATCAAATCTGCTGAAATTGCATGTGTTGCCGTGCATCCGAGTTATCGTAAATCTAATCGTGGTAGTCAAATTCTGCATTACTTAGAAGAAAAGGCTAAACGCTTAGATATTCAACAATTGTTTATTCTGACCACACGTACAGCACATTGGTTTTTAGAACATGGTTTTGAAAATGCCAGTGTTGATGAACTCCCGCAAGCGAGACAGGCGCTTTATAATTTTCAAAGGAATTCATTGGTTTGTAAAAAGTCACTTTAATCAGTGGCTTTTTTATTGACTTGTTTTTATCTATATCTTTATTTTTAATAAACTTATTACATTGCATTCAAATCAAATGCTCTTTTGCTTTTCCTAAGAAAAATATAACCATATCTAGACACGAGATAATAAATTTAAATCTATAAAAATCAATAATCTAAATAAAAATAAAAAATGAACAGCGCTGTATCCTATTCCCAAAATAAAGATAAGTTTTTCTGTTTTTATTTTATCTTTTTTCTTCATTAGGAATTACTCAATTGTTATTTTTTTCGCATAAGAAAATTCATTAGCGTATGCATCTATTTTATTAAAACGCAGCTTTCAAATTTGGTTTAGGGGAATCAACACGTATGCACACGATCAAATCGAAATTTATGACCAAAACCGTAATTATCACTTCATTGGTTGCGGGTGCAATGTTGATCTCTGGCTGTGGCAAAAAAGAAGCCGAAACGGTCACGCTCAATATTGGTTTTCAAAAATACGGCATTCTCCCGATTGTTAAAGAGCGCGGTACACTGGAAAAAACCTTAAAAGATCAAGGCGTCAATATTCGTTGGGTAGAATTTCCAGCGGGGCCTCAACTGCTCGAAGGTTTAAACGTTGGCAGCGTTGCTTTTGGCGAAGCAGGTGAAGCACCTCCCATTTTTGCTCAGGCGGCAAACTCTAATTTGGTTTATGTAGCCAATCAACCCGCGGCACCGAAAGCTGAGGCATTAATTGTTCAAAAAGATTCAAATATCAAAACAGTACAAGATTTAAAGGGTAAACGTATTGCCTTAAATAAAGGGTCTAACGTTCATTATTTATTATTAAAAGTATTAGAAGCCAATAAGCTCAAACTTGAAGATATTGATGTTGTGTACTTACCTCCTTCTGATGCACGTGCTGCTTTCGAGCGTGGAGCAGTCGATGCATGGGTGATTTGGGATCCGTTCTTTGCAGCAGCAGAGCAACAAATTGGCGCACGTGTTATTGCCACAGGTCAAAATCTCGTCAGTAATCATCAGTTTTATTTGGCTGATCGTAAATTTGCAGAAAAAAATCCAAATATCTTAAAAACAGTGGTGGCTGAACTCAATGAAACCACGCAATGGGTTGCGCAGAATCAGAATGAAGCCAGCAAATTATTAGAAAAACCAACAGGATTATCATTCGATATTCTGAAATCTTCTATCTCACGCATGGGCTTTGGTGTGAAACCTATTTCTGC
>JAHLFF010000205.1 GCA_018883945.1 Candidatus Acinetobacter avistercoris | reverse complement strand
CCTCGCTTGATTAGAGCTTGGTTATAAGAGGGCCAATTCGTTGTGCGATAGATTTTGGATGCAGGCTTCTTCATTTGGAAATTATATTGCTAAAGAAGCCTTCAGGAATAGCTTTCTGCAACAAAGCCGTTCAAAAGTCATTGTTTTAATAATCAGATCATAATCTATACGCCCTCATTCTAAACTTCTATCAAATGGTGAATGATTTTTAGCCAAAATTATTCCCTTATACATCATCTTTTTTATTGATGAAATTGTTTGAGTGAACGACATGAATAAAATTACCGTGAATTATTATCACTTTTTCTGCATAATATATAATAAATTGTGATTTGAAATTTAATATGCCATTTCCAAAGCTCAAAGCCAGACATTTTTTCCCCGCTTGGTTATGGCTTAAAGAGTATAATCAGCCCAAATTTAAAGAAGACTTATTGGCTTCGGTCATCGTGCTCGCAATGCTTGTACCCCAAGGTATGGCATATGCCATGATTGCTGGTTTACCCCCAATGATGGGTTTATATGCCAGCATATTGCCCATGATCATTTATGCTTGGGTCGGCGGTAGTTTAACGCTCTCTATTGGTCCTGTCGCACTCATCTCAATGATGACCTTTGCCACATTAGCGCCGTTATATGAAGTAGGCTCCCCTGTTTATATCCAAGCCGCTTGTCTTTTGGCAGTATTGGTCGGCCTCATTTCATTTTTTCTAGGTTTTTTTCGTTTTGGGTTTTTAATACGCCTGATTAGTCAGCCGGTGATTAAAAGTTTCATTATTGCTTCGGCACTTTTAATTGCATTAGGACAAATCAAGTTTTTACTGGATATCCCCCTGCAAACCAGTAATGTGATTGAATTTACCCGAAGTGCTTATGAATATTTAAGATTCAGTAGTTTAAGTACCTTATTACTCGGTACTCTGGCCATTCTATTCCTGATCTATATGCCAAGACTGCTGAAGAATCCTCTGTTCAAAAGAATTAATGGTACTCATCAGCTGTTCAGTAAAGCCCTGCCTTTAATGCTGGTGATGATGTCTATTGCCTTGGTTTACTTCACGCCATTGGATCAATTGGGAGTGAAAACAGTTGGTGAGATTCCATCAGGCTTTCCACCATTTGCCATTCCCTTTTGGAATTTAGATTTAGTTCTTAAACTATTACCTGGTGCAGCGATGATCGCGATGGTGAGCTTTGTAGAGTCTATTTCGATTGCTCAAGCAACAGCCTTTCAACAACGCAGTCAGTTAAATAGTAATCAAGAACTCATCGCGCTGGGTTTAGCCAATCTAAGTGCAGGTGTCAGTTCTGCTTTTCCTGTGACAGGCAGTTTATCTAGAACCGTCGTGAATGCAGATGCGGGTGCCAAAACACCTATGGCAGGCGTGCTTTCTTCCTTATTTATTATTCTGGTCAGTTTATATTTTACAGGTCTATTTCAGCATTTACCTTTAGCGATTTTGGCTGCAACGATCATTGTTTCAATTTGGAAATTGGTCTCCATTAAGCCCTTTATTGAGGCGTGGAAATATTCCAAAGCTGATGGTTTAGCCATGTGGGTGACTTTTTTAGGTGTACTCTGTATCGATATTTCGACAGGGTTAATGATCGGGATCGTTTCTACATTTATACTTTTACTCTGGCGGATCAGTCGCCCGCATATGGCAGTCATTGGTCTAGTCGAAAATACGCAACATTTTAGAAATATTTCACGCCATGACGTCCTCACCAGCCAAAACTTAATATCGATTCGAATTGATGAAAACTTAAGTTTTTTAAACGCCAATACTTTGAAAGAATTTATTATTCAACAGGTCAGTCAGGCTGACGCATTGCGCCATGTGGTGATTAACTGCTCAAGTATTAGTAATATTGACCTCAGTGCTTTGGAAGCTTTAGAGGATATTAATATGGAACTTTCTAAAATTAATATTCAATTACATTTAACTGAAATCAAAGGTCCTGTGATGGACCGTCTAAAAAAATCAAATTTGTTTAAAGATTTGAGTGGCCAAATTTATCTCACACATTATCAAGCTGTGCATGAGCTCGACGCGAAATCATTTTGCTAAACGGTATTTAAACTAAACTGATGACCTATAAATCTGCTTATAGGTCATCACTCAATTTTTTTAAATGACCTGCTCATGTTTTTGATGACGATAAAATGGAGCTTCTGAAGCAGCCAACGGCGAATTGCCTCGAATATGATCCGCTAATTTCTCTGCAATCATAATCGTCGTCGCATTCAAGTTCCCCGTAATAATCACAGGCATGATTGAAGCATCGATGACTCTCAAACTTTGCACACCGTGAACACGACCATAACCATCAACCACAGCCATCTCATCTTCACCCATTTTACAACTACAAGCTGGATGGAACGCTGTTTCTGCATGGTTACGCACAAATTCATCCAGTTCATCATCCGTTTGAATATGTTTACCTGGACTGATTTCTTCGCCTCGATAAGGATCGAGTGCAGGTTGATGCATGATTTCACGGGTAATACGTATTCCGTCTCTGAACTCACGCCAATCTTGCTCAGCACTCATATAGTTAAACAAGATACTTGGATGCTCAAAAGGATTTTTGCTTTTCAGTTTTACTCTACCACGTGATGGAGAGCGCATCGAACCTACATGCGCTTGGAAACCATGTTTCTGTATCGCATTACTACCATTGTAGTTAATAGCAACGGGTAGAAAATGATACTGTAAATTAGGCCAATCAAATTCTTCAGAAGATCGAATAAATCCACCCGCTTCAAACTGATTACTCGCACCAATACCTTGACCTAGAAACAACCACTCAGCACCAATTTTCGGTTGGTTATACCACTTTAATGCCGGATATAAACTCACAGGTTGTTTGCATTCGTATTGAAGATACATTTCCAAATGATCTTGTAGATTTTCACCGACACCGGGTAAATCGTGTATCAGGTCAATATCTAATGCCTTTAGGTGCTGCGCATTTCCAATCCCTGAGCGTTGCAGAATTTGAGGCGAAGCAATCGCGCCACCACAAAGAAGTACCTCTTTAGCGGCGTAAACTTGAATTGGTTTTTGTTCATCATCTGCTGCGTAATACTCAACTCCAATCGCTTGTTTCTGATTGAACAGTATTTTATTGGTCATTGCATGGGTAATAATGCGGAGATTCTCACGCCCTTTTGCCATATCTAAATAACCACGCGCCGTACTTGAGCGTCGACCATTGGGTGTAACGGTACGATCCATCGGACCAAAACCCTCCTGCTGATATCCGTTGAGGTCATCTGTTCTTGGATACCCAGCTTGCACACCCGCTTCAATCATGGCGTGAAACAAGGGATTATTGCCTTGCTTAGGTGTCGCAACACTCACTGGACCTGAGTCACCATGATAGTCATTCCCACCAATATCTCGAGTTTCAGCTTTTTTGTAATAAGGTAGACATTCAGCATATCTCCAATGTTCCAAGCCCTTAAAGCTAGCCCATTGTTCTAAATCCATAGCATTTCCACGGATATAGCACATGCCATTAATGAGCGATGAGCCACCCAAACCTTTACCCCGTCCACATTCCATTCTACGATGATTCATATGCGGTTCTGGATCAGTCTCATAGGCCCAATTATAACGGCGACCTTGCAAAGGAAATGCTAAAGCAGCAGGCATCTGAGTTCTGAAATCCAAACGATAGTCTGGACCACCTGCTTCTAATAACAACACTTGAATATCTGGATCTTCAGTCAGACGCGCAGCCAGCACATTACCCGCCGAACCCGCCCCGATAATAATATAGTCATAATTCATTGAATTAAGCCTCCAATTATGCAGAAAAGACAGATTGGAATCGGCTCAGTTCGACCTGAACAGACTTCAATTGGGTGTAATGTTCTAAGGTTGATATACCATTTTCACGTCCGACACCAGATTGTTTATAGCCTCCAACCGGCATTTCTGCAGGTGATTCACCCCAAGTATTTAACCAACAAATACCGGCTTGAATTTGATGAATCACTCGATGTGCACGCGCCAAATCTGAGGTCACCACACCAGCTGCTAAGCCATAAATCGTATTATTCGCTCGAAGAATGACTTCCTCTTCATTGTCATAGCTTAAAATAGTCATGACAGGGCCAAAGATTTCTTCTTTTGCGATATCCATCTCATCTGTACAGTCAGTAAAAACAGTCGGCTGGACATAAGCCCCTTTTGCAAACTCTTCCTCTAACGCTCTTTCACCTCCCGCCAGTAAACGAGCACCTTGACGTTTACCTGACGCTATAAAGCCAAGCACTTTTTCCATATGAGCGAAACTAGAAAGTGGACCAAAGTTTGTTTTAGGATCAAGTGGCTCACCCATACGTATATAGCTCATACGTTCAAGGATTTTTTGCTCAAAAGCTTCTTTTAAAGCGTTCGGAATAAATACACGTGTGCCGTTGGTACAGACTTGTCCTGAACTATAAAAGTTGGCCATCATTGCGATATCTGCAGCAAGATCTAAATCAGCATCTTCAAAAATAATTAAAGGTGATTTGCCGCCCAGCTCCATCGTGACTTCTTTCAAACTAGAAGTCGCTGCCTGCGCCATGACTTTTTTACCCGTACTTACACCACCCGTAAATGAAATTTTGGCAATATCAGGATGCAAACTTAAGTAAGCGCCAACATCTGCACCGCCCGTAACCACATTAAATACACCGTCGGGTACTCCTGCTTCAGTATAAATTTCTGCAAGCTTTAAAGCTGTTAAAGGGGTTATTTCGCTGGCTTTAAACACCATCGCATTTCCCGCAGCAAGAGCAGGTGCTGATTTCCAAAGCGCAATTTGAATCGGATAATTCCAAGCACCAATACCAGCAACTACACCCAAAGGCTCACGGCGGGTATATACAAATGAAGTCGTTCGCAGTGGAATTTGCTGACCTTCGAGTGCAGGCAATATTCCAGCGTAATACTCTAAGACATCAGCGCCTGTTGCAATATCAACAGTCGATGTTTCACTGATTGCCTTTCCACTGTCTAAACTTTCAAGTTCAGCCAATTCATCATTTCTTGTTCTGAGAATATCCACTGCTTTAGTTAAAATACGCGAACGTTGAATGGTGGTCATCTCAGCCCATATTTTTTGACCTTTTTGTGCTGAAACAACTGCACGATCTACATCAGCTTGATTACAACTTTGCACAACTGCAAGAACTTCACCATTGGCAGGATTAATGCTTTGAAAGGTGTTTGTTGATGAAGCATCTGTATATTGACCATGAATATATGGTTTTTGCATTTTAAATGTTGTCAAAATTATTCTCCTTATGCGACAGCATGTTCGAATTGTCGATGTATAAATTCGCTACAAATTTGAATGGGAATATCTGTATTAAATGAGGTCTTCATCAATGCACCACGTAACCAGAAACCATCAATCAATGCAGCCAAACCTTGTGCTGCAATTTCGGCTTGTTCTGTTGGCAATTTTTTTGAAAATTCAAATTTAATATTGGAGTGCAAGCGATGGTGATTGACATTTTGTAAGCGCTGTAAATTAGGTTGATGGAGACTATTGGTCCAAAACTCTAACCAAGTTTTCATTGCCGCTTTATCTGTTTGTGACGATGAAAAATTAGCTTTTACAATGGCCATCAGACGTTGCTCTGGCGTGTCATCTGCTATTTTTATATTACTGGCAATAGCGTCTGCCAATTGTTGCAGCAGATAGCGCATGGTTGCTTCAATTAAGCCATGCTTTCCTTTGAAATAGTGACTGATGATTCCAGTTGAAACACCAGCACGTTGTGCGATTTGAATGATCGAAGCATCTGCAAAACCCAGCTCATTAACAGCTGATAACGTTGCATGGATGAGTTGTTGACGACGAATGGGTTGCATCCCAACTTTAGGCATATGGCTAACCGTATATCAAATGATTAAGTCGCAAGAAATGAATATTGCGTAAGGATTGAATTAACATAATAAAACCTTTTTTTAATTGAACGTTCAATTAAAAAAAATTATAGTCCTATCAACTTGGTGAAGTACAGCTTCGTTTGTTTTTTATTTGCAATTGTTTGTAAAACCGCTAAACATCATCTGTTCAACATTTAAAATATGTTCAACTAAAATATGTTCAACACTAAAAGCGACCGTGCTGCCTCTCTGAATATAATAAGACCATGGATATTTTATGCAAAAAAATCTCGAACAGTCTCAAGACAGTCTCAATAAAGTCGTCTTTTATTTCTCAGCCACACTGATCTTGCTGTTCTCATTTGTCACCATTTTATTTAATGAGCAAACAAATGCAGTCATTGTCATTATTTTAGATTGGGTCAGTCGTACATTCAGTTGGTATTACTTATTAGCTGCAACACTGTATATGGTTTTCGTTTTATTTATTGCCTTCTCTCGGTATGGCAAAATAAAACTGGGTCCTAAACATTCAAAACCTGAGTTTAGCTTGTTGAGCTGGTCTGCCATGTTGTTCTCAGCAGGTATCGGTATCGACCTCATGTTTTTCTCTGTGGCTGAACCTTTGTCTCACTATATAAATCCTCCCGTAGGTCAAGGTGAAACCTTTGAGGCTGCACGCCAATCCATGGTATGGACCTTATTCCACTATGGTTTAACAGGCTGGAGTATGTATGCGCTGATTGGAGTTGCCTTAGGTTACTTTAGTTATCGCTATAATCGACCACTCACGATTCGCTCAGCTTTATATCCGATTTTCGGTAAAAAAATATATGGTCCAATTGGACATACGGTCGACATTGCAGCAGTGATGGGCACCATTTTTGGTATTGCGACAACCTGTGGTATTGGGGTTGTTCAGTTAAACTACGGTCTACATGTCTTATTTGATGTACCCGAAAATCTTATTATGCAATCCGCGTTACTGGCAGTCGCTATTGCTATTACCATCGTATCTGTAACTTCTGGCGTCAATAAAGGTCTACGGATTCTTTCGGAAATGAATATTTATGCGTCCGTTGGACTGTTACTCTTTATTCTTTTCGCGGGTAATACCGAATTTCTTTTGGCAGCACTGATTCAAAACTTTGGCGATTATATTAGTCAATTTCCACAGCTTTCACTCACCAGTTTTGCTTTTGAACAACCGAAAGAATGGATGAACAGTTGGACATTATTCTTCTGGGCGTGGTGGATTGCATGGTCCCCTTTTGTTGGGTTATTTCTCGCACGTATATCTCGTGGGCGAACCATACGAGAATTCATTGCCGGCACGCTGATTATTCCTTTGTTATTTACCTTAACCTGGTTATCTATATTTGGTAATAGTGCCTTGCATAGCGTTATTTTCGATGGTAATGCTCAACTTGCCGCTACGGTTATTCAAAATCCCGCGCATGGATTTTATGATTTACTTTCAACATATCCGGGCTTTCCATTTATTGCAGGTCTAGCCACGATTACTGGGTTACTTTTTTATGTCACGTCAGTCGATTCTGGTGCTCTGGTGCTCGGAAATTTCACCACGAAATTTAGCAATATAGATCATGATGCACCCCGTTGGTTAAGTGTTTTCTGGGCAATTGCGATTGGGATCTTGACCTTGGCAATGCTGATGGCTAACGGTATTACAGCCTTACAAAACACCACCATCATCATGGGCTTACCCTTTAGTTTTGTTATTTTCTTAGTAATGGCAGGTTTGTATAAATCCTTACGCTTAGAAGATTTCCGACAGGCAAGTACGCATATGAATGCTGCTCCAGTGGTGGGTAATGTGGATATTCTCAATTGGAAAAAACGCCTCAGCCGTGTCATGTTGCATCCGACCCGAGAACAAACTTTAAATATGTTGGAAACGGTTTGTGAACCCGCCATTGAAGCGGTTGCAAATGAAATGCTGAATCGTGGTGTACAAGCCGAATTCACAAAAAAAGACACTGAGGAAGATCCAGAGCTTTATCATTTAGATTTAACGATTCATCTGGATAATGAAGAAAATTTTGTTTACCAGATCTGGCCTATTCGCTATGACACACCAAACTTTAGTTCTCGCGGTAAAAGAACCAAGAAATATTATTATCGACTGGAGAGCTATTTATTTGAAGGTTCTCAAGGCAATGACTTGGTCGGATATAGTAAAGAACAGGTGATCAACGATATTTTAGACAAATATGAACGTCATATGACTTATCTCCATATTAACCGAATTAGTCCGGGTAACCGTCCGCTTTTCCCTGACCTAGACAACGAATAAGGATATTTAAATCATGTCAGACTCACTCCATTCGTTTGCACTGTTTTTTTCATTACTTAATCCATTTTTGATGAGTATTTATATGCTCGGCATTATTCGTAATTCCGACGCAAAAACATTCAATATGGCTTTAATTCAGGGTAGTTTGATTAGTCTAGTCGTATTTATTATTTTTGCAAAAACAGGCGAAGCTTTTTTTAATGACGTTTTGCATGTTCGTTTTGAGTCTTTTCAGATTTTTGGCGGAATTATTTTCTTAGTCATCGGTTATCGTTATGTCTTTGAAGGTGCTGATACGATTGGTGTCATGCGCGGAGCACCAAATCATTTGGCTGGCACGATCGCCATGCCATTTATGATTGGTCCAGGTACGATCAGCGCCGCGGTGATAACCGGTGTCCGTCTGAGCCTAATGGAAACGATCATCGTTATTTTCATTACCCTTTTTCTGACCTGTAGCATTCTTATTCTTATGAAATATGCCCACGATCATTTACAGCATAAATACTCTAATTATATTGATTTATATGTCGATATTGTTGGACGTTTAGCTGCCTTACTCATTGGTACTATTGCCATTGATATGATTGTTACGGGTGTCGCAGGCATTATTCAATCGACTTAGAGTCTTTCTAAAACCTTTGATAAAATTCTTACTAAAGATTTTATGAAAAAATTTTATGAAAAAAGTCTGCATTTCCTCGTCTTCGCCTTTTCCTTCAAAAGTGAGAAGGCATTTTTGTATATTGATTTAATGTCATTGAATGATTTATTGATTGAATAGATCCATACACATTTAAAAACTTAAAAAGCGTCTAATTATCACTAAAAAATATCTAAGAAATTCTGAATATAAACTCATAAAAGGTTTGAGTGCATATCTTGAATGTTACTCAATCCGTTAAAAATATAGACACAAATATTCATTCGCACATTTTCAATTTGATTAAATTTTGTTGTTGAATAACAAAAATCTTGAGGAAAACTTTAACTACAACCTCAATACTTTTTAAAAAAAATGATTCTTTTTAATGGCTTAATTTTTATTAGTAAATTGTTTTATTTAAGTTATTGGTTTTCAGTATAGAATATGCAGCTTGTTTATTTGATTTTAAGCCAGTCTAGGCATATTAGGTTGAATTATGTTCGCTGCACTAGCACGTTTAAGTTTAGTCACCAAAATTATCATCGCCATTATATTAGGCGTAGCAGTTGCCATTTTTTTCCCTAATGTTGCACCGTCTTTAAGCTTATTAGGTGACCTATTCATTAAGGCACTAAAATCTGTCGCTCCGATTCTTGTATTTATCTTGGTATTGTCTTCAATTGCCAATTTCAAAGTGGGTGGCGGTCATGACTCTAAGATCAAGCCGATCATGGTTATGTATGTAGTGGGTATGTTTTTATCCGCTTTAACTGCTGTTGTAGCAAGTAATATTTTCCCAAGCACTTTATTCTTAGATCTTCCTGCTCAAGCGGAATTACAACCGCCTGGCAGTCTGATTGAGATTTTAAAGAATCTTCTGCTGAGCTTTGTAGCAAACCCGATTGTGGCCTTAAGTGAAGCCAACTTTATTGGTATTTTAGCTTGGGCAGTGGTTTTGGGCATTGCTTTTCGACATGCGGCCGATACCAGCAAAATCTTTTTGACAGATGCAGCAAATGCAGTGAATAAAGTGATTCGGGTGGTTATTAGTTTTGCACCATTCGGTATTTTTGGTTTGGTTGCTGTGACTTTTGCAGAAGCTGGCTTAGATACGTTAAAGAGCTACGCGCATTTATTGACTGTTCTTATCGGTAGCATGTTATTTGTTGCATTGGTCATCAATCCAATTATGGTGGCATTTGTAACACGTACCAATCCTTACCCTTTAGTATTTCAGTGTATTCGTGAAAGTGGTATTACTGCATTCTTTACACGAAGCTCAGCTGCCAACATTCCAGTTAACTTAGATCTTGCAAAACGTTTAGGTGTTAATGATTCCACAGCAAGCGTGGCGATTCCTTTAGGCGCTACAATTAATATGGCTGGTGCATCCGTAACCATTACCGTATTAACGCTGGCTACAGTAAACACTTTAGGTATTTCAGTCGACTTTAGCACCATGCTTATTTTATCGATTGTGGCAACCGTTTCTGCTTGCGGTGCTTCCGGTGTTGCTGGAGGTTCACTCTTACTTATTCCTGTGGCATGTGGTTTATTCAATATCTCGACAGATATTGCTATGCAAGTTGTGGCTATTGGTATGGTCATTAGTATATTACAAGACTCTACTGAGACTGCATTAAACTCATCCTCAGATGTTTTGTTCACTACTGCTGTTGATCGCGGTCCTACAAAATAATATATTGAAAGACATAAACTTTTAATGTCCATTTCAAGATATGCCATTTCAAATCCTACCTAAATGGATTCAATTTGGGGCTTTCATGCTCGCGATGAACGCGGGCATGATTAATGTTCTAGGTCTCATTTCTTTATTGCATCAATCTGTTTCGCATATGACTGGTAATGCCAGTTTGATGGCACTCGGCCTTGCTGAGCAAGATTTCTCAAGTGTTGCCTTCCTTTTCTTGATTATAATCAGTTATGTCTTGGGATCAAGCTTTAGTGGTTATATTCTGGGCAACAGCCATTTTAAATTGGGTCGACGCTATGGAATTCCGCTCAGCTTAGTCACGGTCTTCATATTCTTATGTTGGGTCTTTATTCGCTATTATCCGAGTTATGCCTTACTTTGGGCATGTTGTGCAATGGGTGTACAAAATGCCATGGTCAGTCATTATCAAGGTGCGATTATTCGAACCACACATTTGTCTGGTGTGTTGACGGACTTAGGCTTGGCGCTGGGTTATCGTTTTAAAGGTTTACAAAATGAACCCAAGAAAGTCATCTTACATTTGTTGATATTATTTGGTTTTATTTTAGGAGGTCTTATTGCAGCAATTGCCAATCCTTATTTACAATTACAATCATTCCTGATTCCAGCGAGTTTAAGTTTAGGGCTTACACTGGCATATTGGTTTATTTATTTCCGTTATTCACGACTTCAAATGTCATAGTTGGTATTTAAAATGGTTAAAAATGCATTACAAGCGCAATTGCTCAAAGCAGGCTTAGTGGATAATAAGAAAGCAAAGAAACTGTCTAAACAAGCGGTTCATGAGCAACGTACAGGTCAAAGCCCTGAGGCTGATTTAAAAGCTAAAATCGAGCAAGATCATCAACAAAAAATTGCCAAAGATCAATCTCTCAATGCTGAAAAGAAAAGAATTTCAGATGAGAAAGCATTGGTTGCAGCAGTGGTTCAAATGATTGGTCAACACAAAATCACCGATACCGATGGTGACATGACCTATCAATTTATTGATGAAGCAAAAATTAAGAAAATTTATATCAATCAGCAAGTTTATAATGCGCTGGTATCCGGTAGTTTGGTTATTGCTAAAGACCTAAAAAGTTATGCGATACTGCCTAAAGCGCTTGCAGATCGTATTAATGAAAAACTGGAAGGCTATATTATTGTAAATAATTCCAGCACCAACAATGATGCTGTCACCAATGAAGAAGATCCGTATGCAGCTTATGTCATTCCTGATGACTTAATGTGGTAAGACCACGACTAAATCTATACATCACATCTAGCCAATCTTAGTGATTGGCTTTTTATTGAGTTTTTCTTTCGATTTTGTCAGGAGTTTTCTATTCAGTTCTCTTCTCAATTTTTTAACTTAATTTTAGGCGCTGAAGTAGAACAGATTAAATTCTACATTTCATTTATTTATTAGTTTCTTAAATAAAGTTCTGAATAATGATTTTTACTGATTTCTATTCATTCCAAAACAGGTCAAAAAGCGATTTAAATCAATTCAACATCAATATCTCGTTATGTTCCTGTAGTTAAATGGTTATTTAAGAATAATTTGTCACATAAAGGCTTGTAAAATAGCGCATTTATGAATATAAGGGGTATTTTTTGCAAAATATACAGTTGATACAAGATATTCAAGTTTGGGCTGATCAATTTCCATGGCTTGAAATGCTCACCTCTCTGAGTATTCTGCTCGCGATTGCTTTCGTAGCCAATTTCTTTACCAAACAAGTGGTTTTGCGCGGTATCCGTGCACTTATAACACGATCTAAATTAAGCTTTGGTAATATCATTGCTGAACATAGTGTGATTCGACGAATTTCAAATATTGTTCCCGCTATTATTATTATGAATGGGATTGAAACAGTTCCACATTTATCAAGCAAAATTATTCTAATCGTACAAATGCTTTCCCAAGCATTTATATTTCTTACGATTGCTTTGGCGATTAGTCAATTCCTTAATCTTTTCAATGTCATTTATCAGCGTAATCCGAAATCAATTAATAAGCCCATTAAAGGTTATTTACAACTGGTAAAACTGATCATATTCATTGTCTGTGGACTCATGATCTTAGGCACTTTCTTGAAAAAGGATGTGTTTACCTTACTTGCAGGTTTTGGTGCAATGGCCGCGGTGTTGATGTTGGTATTCCAAAATACCATTCTTTCATTGGTTGCATCGGTACAGATTTCATCCTATGACATGGTTCGTATTGGTGATTGGATTGAAATGCCTACTCTAAATGCAGATGGCGATGTCATTGATATGTCATTACATACGATTACAGTTCGTAATTTTGATAAAACCTTTACCACCATTCCGACCAATCGCCTCGTCACTGATACCTTTAAAAACTGGCGCGGCATGCAAGAACAAGGTGTGCGTCGTATTAAACGATCGATTATTATTGATCAAAATAGTGTGCATTTTATGACTGCACTGGAACAAAGCAAATTACGTGAGTTTCTCCTACTCGATCAATATCTTGATCAAAAAAACAATGAACTGAAAGAATTTAACCAGCAATATGTTAATTCTTCGGTGAATAATCAAAGACGCCTAACCAACTTAGGGACGTTTAGAGCCTATGTAGATTATTATCTAAAAAACCACGAAGGCATTGCTCAAAATCAATCGTTGATTATTCGCCAACTGCAACCAACGAGCGAAGGTTTACCGATCGAAATCTACGCATTTACCAATACCACTGCTTGGGGTAAATATGAAGATATTCAATCTGACAT
>JAHLFF010000204.1 GCA_018883945.1 Candidatus Acinetobacter avistercoris | reverse complement strand
CTTTTGGAATTAAGTCTCAACGTCGTATGGATATCCTTATTCATATCGAGCACCTTGAACTCAATAATCAAAAATTTGGTATCTGTATTGAAAATAAACCCTTTGCCTCGGATCAAAATAATCAACTTATCGATTATGCAAAAGAATTAAACTATCGCTATGATGCATCTCACTGGCACATCGTTTATTTAAATGGCCATTCAAGCGAACCTGAAGAAAATAGTGTTGATAACATACAACTTCTTGAATGGATTGAAAAAAATAAAATATCAATTTTAGGTTATGAAAACATTGCTGATTGGATTAAAGAATGTATTACATATACACAAAACTCTAGAGTAAGTTATTTTTTATCTGAATTTTTAAAATATATACAAATCACATTTTTGAGTATTGATGATATGGCAGAAAAAACCCACTTACTAAAAACGATTGAAAGTAATCAAGAGTATTTATCTGCCGCCTTGGAGATCATTTCGTTAAAAGATGACCTACAAAATAACTTAGTCTTAAAATTTACCAAACAATTAGAATCTAAAATATCCGAAAAAAATCAATGGCATTCTATAAGTAATCTCTGTAGAAACAAGAAAAACTGTACATTTCAAATATTTTTTAAAGCTGAACAGAAAATAGTTTTTATGTTGGAGTTTGATAGACTCAATTATCAAGGCTTCTTCTTTGGCATGCGTAAAGTGGATGAAAATATCGAAGAAAATAAAGAAACATGGAATAGTATTTTAAATTGTATTCAAGAAGTATATAAAACGACCTATATAAAACAGTCTAAATGGTGGCCTGCGTACATACAACTTCAAAGCTATATCAATTGGCAAACCCAAAATCAAGTTTGGACAGAAATAGATAATGGGCAATTCCCTGAAACAATATTTGAGTATGTCAAAACTTTTCACAAAGTGCTTGAAGAAAATAATTTGATAGAAATACTTTAAAATTATCTAATTGCAATTTGAAATAACTTGCACACTTAAATTACACGTTGGACAATAGAAGAAATTTAATGTGAAATTTTCCCATGTCCCAAACTCTTGATGTTCTTGGCAACATTAGCGCTGAACAATTTCTTGCTGAATATTGGCAGAAAAAACCTCTTTTAGTCCGCAATGCAATTCCTGAAATTACTGGTCTTTTAGAACCTAAAGATGTAATGGAACTAGCTCTGGATGAAAATATTACAGCTCGTTTAATTAAACAAAAAGACAAAGACCCCAACCAGTGGACTGTAAAATCTTCTCCACTGATTAAAGGGGATTTTCAAAAGATGCCTAAACTTTGGACGCTTTTAGTTCAAGCTGTGGATCACTATTCATTTGATTTGGCTGAAATGTGGAAAAAGTTTCCATTTATTCCACAATGGCGTCGCGATGATATTATGGTGTCCTATGCCCCCCAAGGTGGTTCAGTCGGAAAACATTTTGATTTCTATGATGTCTTTTTAGTTCAAGGACACGGTCATCGTCGTTGGCAGTTAGGGCAAATGTGTGACGAATCAACTGAGTTTGTTGCAGGCCAGCCATTAAAGCTTCTTCCTGAACTTGAAGTAAGTTTCGATGAAGTTCTCGCACCTGGTGATATGCTTTATGTACCCCCTGGTCTTGCACACTATGGTGTCGCAGAAGATGAATGCTTGACCTATTCATTTGGCTTTCGTATGCCGAATGTTGCTGACATGATGGACAGCGTTGGTGATACTTTTTCTAAATACGATACCTTAAGCAACCCATTACAAGATATTCAACGCGATCAAGCCACCGCAATTGGTGAAATCACCCATTCTGAACTTGAATATATGCGTGAAAAATTGTTGGCTCAGTTGCAAAGTCCATCGCACTTAAACGATGCTTTGATGTGCTTAATTTCACAACCGACCTATCCTGAAAATATTCCAGAAAATGAAGAGATTGGTACAGGCGATCTTGAAGAAGCATTAGAAGCTGGTTATGCAATCAAACTTGAACCTGCATCACGCTTACTTTACAGCACGGTTGGCGATCAAATTCACTTTTGGGCGAATGGTGAAAGCTTGAATATTTCAACTGCATTCGCAACACATTTGAAACTTGTCGCAGACGGCCAAGCAATTCCTTTAAATGAATCTCTTTATGATCAAGAGATTTTGGAGGATCTTGTCGAACTATTAAATTCATCGATTGTGATGTTATTACCTGCAGACGAAATTTAAGATTTTTCTTATTCTTAAGTTATTTTTATCATAAATTAGCCTCAAAATGCCTTGAGAATTACAATAATTCTCAAGGCTAACAAATGAATACTTGAGATTTTTCATCAATCTTCGCTATTGTCTTTATATACAAATTTTGAATAACTTCGGATAACAATAATGGCCAGCCCAGCGCAAGCAATTAGACATAAATTGCTCAACACTTTTTTCTCCAGACATTCAATTTGGTTTGCCTGTATTCTGATCGCTTTAAGCATTACTTGGCTTAGATTCTTTTACCAACCACATTATATTTATTATTTTTTATCAGATAGTTTAATCAATATTATTTGGCTAGCTAGTAGCTTATTAAGCTTGGTCGGATTATATGACGTACTTCAAAATAGACATTCAATACTCAAAAATTACCCAATCATGGGTCACTTCCGTTTCTTGTTTGAAGATTTTAGACCTGAAATTCGTCAATATTTTATCGAATCAGATCAAGATGCACTGCCCTTTTCACGCATGCAGCGCAGTCTGGTTTATCAACGTGCAAAAAATGAAAATGCAGATAAGCCATTTGGTTCAATCATAGATGTTTATCAGCAAGATTATCGATTTATCACCCATTCACTGGCACCTAAACATCCTTCTGATCCAACGGGCTTTCGAATCAAAGTCGGAAATGATCAGTGTAGCCAACCCTATAGCGCATCGATTATGAATATTTCTGCGATGAGCTTTGGTAGCTTGAGCGCAAATGCGATTCGTGCTCTAAATTTGGGCGCAAAAATGGGACAGTTTTATCACGATACGGGTGAAGGCAGTCTTAGCCCCTATCACTTGGAAAATGGTGGTGATATTGTTTGGCAGATCGCCAGCGGATATTTCGGTTGTCGTACAGATGATGGTCTTTTTGACCCTGAAAAATTTGCTCAACAAGCAAAACTACCCAATATTAAAATGATTGAGTTGAAGCTTTCTCAAGGTGCAAAACCGGGTCATGGTGGAATTTTACCCAAACATAAAATCACTGAGGAAATTTCAAAAATTCGTGGTGTACCACGTGATCGTGACTGTATTTCACCCCCGAGCCATCCAAGTTTTAACACGCCTATTGAAATGATGCATTTCATTCAGAAATTACGTGATTTATCAGGTGGCAAACCGGTTGGTTTAAAGCTGTGTTTAGGACAACCTTGGCAATTCATGAGTATTGTTAAAGCAATGCTTGAAACAAAAATTGTTCCTGACTTTATTGTAGTTGATGGTTCCGAAGGTGGTACGGGTGCCGCTCCAATTGAATTCAGTGACAATATCGGCACCCCGCTACGTGAAGCACTCTTATTTACACATAACACGTTGGTTGGTGTCGGTCTAAGAGATCAGGTTAAAATTGGTGCTAGCGGAAAAATTATTAGTGCTTTTGATATAGCCAGTACATTTGCTTTAGGCGCAGATTGGGTCAATTCTGCACGCGGTTTCATGTTTGCTGTCGGTTGTATACAGGCCCAAAGCTGTCACACCAATCAATGCCCTGTGGGTGTGGCTACACAAGATCCAGATCGTCAAAAAGCCATTCATGTCCCCTCAAAAGCAGAACGCGTGTTCAGCTTCCATAAAAACACGTTGCATGCCCTGTCAGAAATGATCGCTGCTGCTGGTCTTGAGCATCCTAGTGATATCAAGGCGCATCATTTGGCTCAGCGAGTCAATGATCGTGAAATCAAAAACTATGCGCAATTACACTTTTGGTTAAAAGACGGCGAGTTATTAGATTGTCACGATAAAGATGATGAAAACTTTTATTTCCGTATGTGGAATTTAGCCAATGCCGATCATTTTTAAACGCTAAACATCAATATAAAAGATGTAATAAAAAAAAGGAGCCATATGCTCCTTTTTTTATTATCCATCGTTCATTATTGAATTTCGAATTAGAGATAGATTTATTTAATAATAACCTTTACCACTTTGGGCATGTAAAAATGCGGGAATCAATCCAGTCAATGCAGCTCGAATATCCGCTCGTTCATTGATCAATTGATGTGAGCCCTCTTCCAACATCAACAAGGTCTGTAATCGAAATTTGGTTCGAATGAATTCAATATTATAACGCCAGTCCACGGTTTGATCTTGGGCACCTTGCGCCAACCAAACAGGAATACGACACGCGGGGCGCTGTTCCATTTCTTGCATCCACTTCGACATCGCCAAAATCCAGTCCATCCCCATCATGCGTGGTTGTAGTGGATCTTTTAAGCGTACAAAGCGCAGAAACTCAGGATTATGATTATTACGTTTAAAATGACGAGGAACTTCGCGCTTGATACGGCGAATAATGCCTAGACCCACTGGATTATGCCACCATGAGGTTTTTGCAGGTCGAACCAAAGGTGAAAGTAATAATACTCGCTCAACAATGGGATTTTTACGTAATTGCGCATATTCCAATAAATGATGCATCCAAATAGCCGCACCTGTACTCTGACCGACACCTAACCAAGGCTGTGGGAGCTGATCTGCATTTTTCACATATTGATGTACGGCGTGTAAAACCTGTTGATAATGATCAAAGTTTTGAATACTTGCAGCATTCCCATCACTCAAACCGTGTCCGGGTAAATCATAGGTTAAGACACTAAAACCTTGATCCAACAATTCTCGAATAATGGGTTGATAAATACCACTATGTTCTAAATAGCCATGCAGTAAAAAAACAGTCCCTTTTACTTTTTCAATATTGGGTTTATAGACTTGTACATGCAGTTTGAACAAAGGCATTTTGATATATCCCTGCCAAAACTGAGATTCAAGCTTGTCTAATGCGTATAGATGACGGTAGGCCTGAATATCCTTACTCGGTATAAAATCACGATTAAGATTTAAAGGTTCAAGTAATAAAGGCGTCGAATCACGATTGGGAATAGGCAAATCAAGCTGAGTCAGTACACTTGGATTTAAAAAAGGAATATCAGGCATTAGGGCACCTCTCTACAGCCACTAGAACCGAATAAAACGTCACGAATCGTGGCTAAAAGTTCATAGTTAGCACGACGACTATGATCGTAATTTAATTTACTCGGTTGCCATGCGGTTAATTCTGTTGGCATCGGCGCTTCTACGGGAATGGTTTTAATACCATTTAAAGCAAATAGTCGTCTTGTTCTAGGCATATGATAACGGTCGGTGATCAGCATCACTGTCGGCGCCCCTCCTTTTTTTTGTAATAATAGAGAGCTAAATCGAGTATTTTCACAAGTATTCATACTTCTATTTTCAAGAAGTTTAGCTTCAACACCTCGATTGGCTAACCATGACTGCATATAAGGTGCTTCAACACCACTCAGAACAATAGGCAACTGAGTTTGCTTTTCAATATCTAAAGTCTTTTCTAATCTTAAACGCGTATAGTCATTAACCACAATATCCGTCTTATTATCGGCTAATGTCAAGCCACCGCCAAGAATCACAATGGCATAGGGTTTATCTTCATTTAATTTTTTTGAAGAATCAGTCTCTTTTTGAATTTCAGCAATATCTGTATATATTTGTGAATCAAGTTGATTGGGTTGGTTCTGTTCTAAAGGATAAGTCTCTAAAAATTCCTGATATTTTTCCATTAAAGCTTGATCTTCATCTGGCGTTAAATTCGCCCAAGATGTGGATGGCTCTGAAGCAAGTTCTGATGTACTGTGCTCAACAGAATGATCAAAATCTTCAATCAGCATCGGTATTTGAATTTTACTTTTCTGTTTATCTTGTTCTTTCTGCTCACGTTCATATTGTATATTTTCTTTCAATACAGCATAACGTGCTTGAATGATCGCCAAATCATCTATTCTTTTCGCTTTCAAAGCCTGTTCAATCACGGTTAAATACGCTTGACGAGCAATCCATTTATGAGAACCCGGTTCTAAGTTTTCAGTTTCTGTCAGCGCAGCCATTTTTTGACTTTGCGCGGCAATTTCATCGACCTCAAAAGACACAAATGTATTCAGCGTTTTCACGACCAAGTTTGAATAATATGGCGTATACCAAAAAACCAATAGACAGCCAACAAGTACGAATAAAATCGCGATCATTCGTACTAAACTAATCATCCAGTGTCGCTTTGGCATAGAGTCCTTTAAAAAGTGTGTGATTGAATTAAACCCGATGAATTAAATAAAACAGGCTCTGGTTCGAGTAAAAGCTTAAACTTTTGTATCACATCTTTCTGCACAGCGCGATATGTCACTTGTACATCTTGTAAATTTGCATCTGCATAATTCACAAGTACCAATGCTTGTTTTTCAAACATTCCAACTTGACCTAAGCGCTTACCTTTCCATCCTGAATGTTCTATTAACCAGCCGGCGGCCACTTTTACAGTACCGTCTTGCTGTGCATAGTGTGGCATCTGGGGAAATAATACATGTAATTTTTGGTATTCTAAATTTGAAATAATCGGGTTTTTAAAAAAACTTCCTGCATTTGGATATTCTTTGGGATCTGGCAATTTAGACTGTCGAATCTGAATCACTTGTTTTTGTAAGTTCTCAGGCGTTAATTCATCAGCAACCGCTGCTTTTAAGTCACCGTAATTTATTTTTAAATCTGCTTTTTTGAGCAGTTTAAATACCACATGGGTAATGACATAACGATTTGGGTCATCTTTAAAAATACTGTGTCGATAAGAAAAATGACATTCTACCGCACTGATTTTTTTTACCGACTTTGACTGTCGATCATAGACTTCAACATATTCAATAAACTCACCCACCTCTACACCATAAGCACCGATATTTTGTACAGGTGAAGCACCAACAAATCCTGGAATTAAAGCTAGATTTTGTAAACCATACATTGCATTTTCTGTGGTCCATAATACAAAATCATGCCAATTTTGACCTGCACCTACTCGAACAGTGTGAAAATTTTCATCCTCGCTGAGATGTTCAATGCCTTGAATATCCATATGAATGACTAATGCTTCAATACTTTCAGGAAGCAACATATTACTTCCACCAGAAAGAATGAGCACATTCAATTGCTGGTTTTCAGCATAGGCTAAAGCTTGAATGAGTTCTGAGATATTTGAAACTTTGACATAAGCGGAAGCAACGGCATTTAGACTCAAACTATTAAACTGTTTTAATTGGACGTGTTGTTGAATATTCATCATGATGATTACGTTACTCTTCGCTTCTTATGACAATGGACTTTGCTGTTGTAGAAGTTTATTGATCCACGCTTGGCTACTTGACTCACATTGATCTAGCACACGTTCAAAACCGTCTTCAGCGCCATAATATGGATCAGGTAAAGCTTGTTTGGGATAATGTTCATCATGTTCACTCATGAGCGAGATTTTTGCTCGTATCGCGTCGCGTCCATATTTATCAATCGCTTGTTCAAGCAATTCTTCAATATTTTTAAGATTCTCTAAATCCATAGCAAGAATCAAATCAAAATTGATAAAATCCTCAATAACAAGCTGACGAGCACGTAATCCTGATAAATCATAACCACGTTTGGAGGCGTGTTTTTGACTGCGTAAATCTGGTGCTTTGTTGGGATGATAATTACTCGTTCCCGCAGAATCGACTTCCACATTTAATTGTGCCAAATTTGCAAAGTGTCTGAGGACAACCTCTGCTGTAGGAGAGCGACAAATATTACCCAAACAGACACACAAAATTTTGTAGGGTACTTGCATCGTCATAACGTCCTCAAATGTCTATATCTTTTACAATTGCTTATGTTAAGTTATTTGAATCATGAATCCTATACAACACCAAAACAATAATGTTGAATAATTGCTGAAAAGGAGTAACGATGAGTCAATTTCAATTTCAGACCGTAGCGAATATTATTTCTGGTTTGGGATCAGTACAGGAACTCAGACCGATTCTCAAAGAAAAAAAATATAAGCGTGTGCTTTTGGTGACTGATCGGGGCATGGTCGCAAATCAGCTACACACGCCTATTATAGAAATTCTTGAAGCAAGCAACACGCCTTATATTATTTATGCGGATGTACAGGCAGATCCACCTGAACATATTGTATTAAGTGCTGTCGCATTTGCTAAAGATCATCATGTTGATGCGGTAATTGGTTTTGGTGGTGGGAGTTCACTAGATGTGGCTAAACTTATTGCCATATTGGCTGACCCACTACAAACCCAAAGCTTAACGGACATTTACGGCGTAAATAACGTAAAACCACCTCGCTTGCCTTTGATTGTTATTCCGACGACAGCAGGCACAGGTTCAGAAGTTACTCCTATTTCCATTGTAACGACTGGGGATACAACCAAAACAGGCATTGTTTCCCCGATCCTTTATGCAGACATTGCCATTTTAGATGCTCACTTTACTTTGAGTCTACCTGCACATATCACAGCTGCTACTGGTATTGATGCAATGGTTCATGCCATTGAAGCCTATACCTCCAAAGTAAAAAAGAATTTTTATTCTGATCTATTGGCGAAACAGGCATTAAACTTACTCAATAAAAATTTAAAACGTGTGCTTGCAGATGGCAGTGATGCTGAAGCAAGGCAAAATATGTTGTTAGGTTCAATGCTTGCAGGACAAGCCTTTGCTAATGCTCCCGTCGGCGCTGTACATGCACTGGCATACCCTCTCGGTGGTCATTATCACGTGTCTCACGGTCACAGCAACGCTTTAGTGCTCGTTGAAGTTCTAAAATTCAATGCAGTTGAAGCTAAACGTGAATACGCAGAATTAATGCAATTTATCGATCCTTTTAGCAAAGGCAATATCGATGGTCTTTGTGATCTGTTCATTGATCATATGCAGGGTCATTTAGATCAGAGTGGACTTCCACTTAAACTCAGTCAAATGAATATTAAGCATGAACATTTAACCACAGTTGCCGACGACGCTATGCTTCAAACACGATTATTACAAAATAATCCTCGAGTAATGAATCATCAACATGCATTGGAAATTTATCAGGCCATTTATTAATTTAAACTTTTTGAATTCAATTTTAATTTCATGATAAAAATAAATTTGACAAATCTTCGCAGTGTATTTGCACTAAGTGGATTCTGACTTTAAATAAAAGCTCAAAATCATAATAGACATACAGAAGAAAGTTAATGAAAATATCAGCAAAAAGTCGTGAGCATTATTCTTTTATCTTTCCAATACAAACTCGTTGGGCAGACAACGACATGTATGGTCATGTTAATAATGTCACTTATTATAGTTATTTTGATTCAGCTGCCAATGCTCTGCTGATTAAGCATGCTGGTTTCGACATACACCATTCGGATGTTATTGGTTTAGTGGTTGAGTCACAATGCCAATTTTTACAAGAACTGTCTTATCCTGAAGTCATTGAAGTCGGCGTAATGGTTGAAAAGATAGGAAATTCATCCCTTCGTTATGATCTCGCGATATTTAAACAAGATCAAACTAATGCCTCAGCTCAAGGTACATTCACTCACGTTTTTGTAGACCGTAAGTCACGAAAAAGCGTCCCCATTTCAATTGAAATGCGAGACGCCCTTTCTGAGTTTATCCGAGAAATGTAGGTCGAGAATACAAATAGATTAAGGCTTTAAATTAAGGCTTTAATTGGATGTTTTGCAGTGTTCCACCAAAAACATCAACTAAGCCTTTAACTACAGTTTCATTACTGAGTAAAACCTCTGCGCGCTGATACGCACGCTGTTTGCGCTCTACTTGATTATCATAAGGTGTTAATCCTGAAAGCTCCTGATACTTAACAGAAAGTCGATTATTCGACCAACGGTTGCGTAGCATCTCTTCCATATTGGATTGGAATTGTGTCAAAAGTTTTTCATATTTCTGTGGAATATAAAATATGCTTTCGCCATCGATCTGACCGGTCATTACGCCTTGCTGAGCCAACTCTTGTACTGCTGGCGTTAAATCGCTATTTCTTAACCAATATTCCCATTTATCAAGCGTCCAATCTCCTTCGAGTTCTTGAGAAATCAGTTTCAAGATATCTTGGGGCATTTCATTGGTTGCAGTATTGTTCACAGACTGTTTAATTGGCGCTTCTTCAGTCTTGTCATCAACTTCATCAACAACCAATGTATGGGTGACTTCATCTTCAACTGCCGATGATACTAATGCTTGCGAGTCATCTTGCTTTGAAGCTGGATCTAAAAAGAAAATATCATCTGTTGCTGCGGTATTGAACGATTCTACAGCCTGGCTAATCTTTTCATCGCCAAAAAGTGATAATTCTGGGACATCATTCGTTGAAGTATCGACATGCTCATGCACAAGATCATTCTGAGCCTGAGTAGAATCTGAATAATCTAATGAGTCAACTTGCAGACCTGCATTTAGATCATGGGCTAAATCAATTGACGTTTGATTTAAATGTTCAGCATTATCATCGAATTGATGAGATTGTACTTTATCTTCTGCATTCGTATTAAGATCATTATTAAAGTCATGCTTTAAATCTAGATCATTAAGATCTTGAACTTCAACATCTAAACCTCTTTTTGGATTAATCTGTGAGGTGCTGTGAAATCCTTCATTGATTTCATTTTCTTTAGTATTAGAAAATTCCTGAACCTCATTCTGATTCTTTTCATGATCACTTACCGAATCAACTATAGATTGGCGGATATTTACATCATCCAAATTAGACGGCTGATCTAAAGACTGAGCAGAATACGTTTGATGCGCTTGAAAATTATTTGATAATTCCTTTGCCGCTTGGTTTTGCTTGCCTGCATCATCAAGCCCCACAAATCTCTGAGGTGTTTGATTATGCTGGATATTAGCCGCTGCTGAATTTTGAACTTCATTCATCTGTAAAGGTCTGAATGCCAATAGACGCAATATGCACATCTCAAAACCTTGCTCTTGCGTTACAGCAAGCTGCAGATCGGCCCGTCCTTTACAAGCGACTTGATAATAAAGCTGTAGATCTTGCGCAGCGATCAGACCTGAGAGCTGCATAATTTTTTGATTAATCTCAGCGCTATACTTCAGGCTCAGATCTGGTAAATATTGTAATAAAGCCAATTCATGCAAAGTTGAAATAAACTGATCTAAAACCAGAGAGACATCAAGTGCTTGTTGCCTAAATTGCATAAGCAAGGCACTCACATGTTGCTGCTGATTTTGATTAATAGCTAAAATCAAATCAAAAATAATGGTTCGGTCAATCAGACCTAACATTTCTTTCACATCTTGATGTTGAATAGCGCCTTGACCATAAGCGATCGCTTGATCAGTCAATGACAGTGCATCACGCAAGGAACCCTGCGCTGACTCTGCAATTTGCCATATTGCATCTTGTTCAGCAGAGATTTTTTCTTGATTCAGAATATCTGTTAGATGTGTGGTGATTTCATCTACAGCAAGCGGTCGCAGCGTAAACTGCAAACAACGTGAAATAACCGTAATCGGTAACTTCTGTGGATCAGTTGTTGCGAATAAAAATTTAACGTGTGCTGGTGGTTCTTCTAAGGTTTTAAGTAAGGCATTGAATGAATGCGTAGACAGCATGTGCACTTCATCAATGAGATAGACTTTAAAACGGCCTTGGGTCGGAGCATAAGGAACATTATCTAAAAGTTCACGCGTATCTTCTACTTTGGTTCGCGATGCCGCATCAATTTCAATTAAATCGATAAAACGACCTTCATTCACAGCCGTACAGGTCGCACAGACTTCACAAGGCGTTGAGGTGATCCCTGTTTCGCAATTTAGGCACTTCGCCAAAATACGCGCAATGGTGGTTTTACCCACCCCACGTGTCCCTGTAAACAGATAAGCATGATGCAATCTACCACGCTCTAATGCGCTGGTTAAAGCACGTGATACGTGGTTTTGGCCAACGAGTTCGATAAAATTGCGTGGACGATATTTACGTGCAAGTACCTGATACATGAATGCTCCCTTTTTACAGGTCTAAGCATACTGTTTTTTTATACAAGAGTGAATGAAGATTACGAATTCTATTGCAAACTGATGATTAGAAAATCGTTTCGGATTATTTATAGACAAGTTTTTCTATGCAAACCTTACTCAAACTGAGAAGAATTGCATCAACTGTTGCGATGCAGACTAAAATCTTCATATTCAACAAACCCATTTGCGGTCAGGTCTTCACGAATTTCGAGTAATTGATGCTCTAAATCGACCAAAATTAAATTGCGCTTACTCACTCCAGTCAATTCAATCATCTTGGAGTCTGGACTGTTAAATTTAAAAGGACCTTTAATCGATTCAATCTCATTATGACCGCTTAGGCTAATTCTGTTCAGTACAAAAGTTTGATCTGGTTTGAGCTCTAAATCCACAGCCATTCCCGGACACTCTTCACAACGCGAAGTACAGCCCATACACGGAGTAACGCCTTGATATTTTCCGGCCCATTCAGGAATAACCACTTTCTTTTCGATATCTACACTTTTCGAGTGAGGATTGTTTTGCGCAGATGATAATGAATTTTGATCATCACAACCGATGAGCGCTGATATAGCAACCAACGGTATTAAAATTGACTTTTGCATGGGATGGGAGATCTTAAAGCAAACATTTAGACTAAACAGCATAATTGAAGTGAATGATTATGGCAAAAATTTAAGACATAAATCTCTTTTCATGCACGTTTTTAAATCAGAAAATCGTCTTGATCATGCAGTTCAATTGTCGCACTTTTGACTTTAATCTATTACGCAAATCCCTACATGATCAATACCAAATGCGAAACAGATTAGTGGTGATTCAAAATATAGTCACAAGCAATAGTAATCCGCATTTAAAAACATACTGTTGCGTATTTTCACCTTAAACTCATATAACGATTCAATTATTGTATGGATCTGAATCATTTTTATCTTGGAACTTAAATTATCGATATTAAAATCATACAACTTAAACCAACCTCCAAAAATCCAATCTTAAAACCATCCTTTTTTCCCTTTGATAATTTTATCCGCACAACGTAACGTTTCCTGAGTTAATCCCCATAATCGATAATCCCCTGTAATCGAACCCGCGGCAAAGTTATGTGTATAGGCAAAACTTAACTCTCTCTGATGATCACACCATGCGCCAGATCCGTTATAACCGATATGCCCAAAACCATAAGGAACTCGTTTTCCTAAAGTAATCACGCGGTGATAACCTAAGCGCCAATGCATGGGTATCGGCATGACACGATCACGTTTATAGTTCTGAATTTGACTCAACTTTTTAAACACATCCACTTGAATCAGTGCTTTGTTATTCCACCGTCCATAATTCGCCAACATAGCATAGATTTTTGCCAAGCTTCGCGCTGTAAAAGCACCATTCGCAGCGGGTATACAACTTTGAATAACAGCATCATCAAAAAAGCTAAAATTTCGCATGGCTTTAGGAATCATAGCATCGACAAAATCTTGCGGATCTTGTCCTGAATATTGAATAAATTTATTTGACAAACTTGATTTAGGTGGTTTTTTGGCAGCTTTGCTTGAGTTTTGATTGTCGTTTTTTTGCTGTTGAATAGATTTTGCTTTTGTCATATTGATTGGCTTAGCCACTCTATTCAGTTGATCAGCTTCAACGCCAAAATATGCACCGTCCAAATCTAAAGCATCAACCAAGTATTTTTGCATTAGAGATTTTAAAGATTGCTTGGTGGCTTTTTCTAAAATTCCACCGACGAGCCAACCAAAGGTTAAGGCTTGATAAGCATTGTCCTCACCCACCACAAAACGAGGTGTCGCATTTTCCATTATGGTGAGCATATGTTGCCAGTCTGACATTTCTGATGCAGTTAGAATCAAATTGCGAATATCAAATAATCCACTTTGATGACTCAAAACATGTCTTAGCGTCATTTCTTCTTTGCCATTTTTGGCAAACTCTGGCCAGTATTCTGCAATTAATTGATCGTAATCGAGATAGCCTTGACTGACTAAAATATGCGCAAGTGTCGATAAAATCCCTTTGCCTGTGGAATAACTAATCGCCAAAGTATCCGACTGCCAGTCTTCTGCAGCAGATTTTTTACCGGTATAGATGTCGACTACTTTTCGACCTCTAAAATAAACCACCAGAGCAGCCCCACCATATTCACTACGGCGATCTTGCAATCGGCTGAATTGTGTCGCTAAATCCTGAAATCGTTCATCGACTTCACCTTTATAATTATGAGTATTCGCAAAAATAATATCTTTAATTGCGCTCATTTTTTCGTTCCTTCATTTTTTGATTATTCGAATTCTTAAACATTTATCGATTTGATGATTTTAAAAATCAATCAAATAAACTTATTCATGACATCCATGTTTATTTTAATATGAAAAAAGCCCAAATCATCTGATTCAGGCTTTTGATTTACTACAGTGTTTTTATCGTACCAGATACATGGGGTTTATGAGACTTTTCATTACGAATCAAAATATTTGTCACTGTTTTATCAACTGCCGTTAAAAATTCAACTTGAGAAGGTAAAAATAGTGGTAATTTGAAATGTACATCAGCGTCATAAGCTTCAGGTAAGCTCAAGCTTGCTAAAGCACGTGCTTTACTCCACATACCGTGCGCAATCGCCTGCTTAAAACCAAACGCCTTTGCAGTCAATGCATGAATATGAATTAAATTGAAATCACCAGAAGACATCGCATAACGACGACCTGTATTTTCTGCGACATCCCAAGTTGCTTGTAATTGATAGTCAGGCGATACAGTTTCATTGGATTTAACTGCATTATTCTGCTCCGTTTTTTGACGTGCTAAATAAGTCGTTAAACCTTCCATGACCACTTCACCAGCCACTTTTACAGTCGTCAGAAAATCAAACTGCAAGCCTTTATCATGCGGTTTCAAATCACCAAACTGACATGAAATCGTTAAATTTTCATTCACCCCAATTTTGCGTAACTGTTTCACTTGATTGCGGATATGAACGAGACCCAATAATGCAAAAGGAAATGCCTCTTGCGTCATCATATGCATCTGTAGACTTTGTGAAATAACAGCAAGATAAATGGCAGGCGTATAACCATTATTTTTAAAATCACAAATTTCGTTATAAGCCTTTAAGTGATCCTGATCTACTTTAAAACTGTCGACCACATATTCAACTTGTGGTAACACCTTTTCGCCTTTAGGTTTCTTAAAAATAAGACCCTGAATCACTTTTGGATAGGCTAAATAAGGCTTTGGTAGTTGACTAAAATGACGAGTTTTCATAGTAGACCCTTAAATTATTAATGACTGCGAATTTTATTTGAACACCAAATCACTTGATGAATAGGTGCAACAACTACAATTGATCTTGTTTATTATTCAAAATACCTTAAGCCCTCTTGTCTTTTAATTTTAAGGTTAAAAACAAGCGGGCTCTAAATCAATAGGATCAGAGCATTAAGCCCCGATTAGACTTTGACCACAAACACGTACAACATTACCATTTAAACCTGATGAAGCACTAGAAGCAAATAATGCAATCGCCTCTGCAACATCTTCAGGTTGACCGCCTTGGCTCATCGAGTTCATACGACGACCCGCTTCACGAATAGCAAAAGGAATCGCAGCAGTCATTTGAGTTTCAATAAACCCAGGTGCTACAGCATTAATTGTTATTCCATTTTTAAGTACAGGTGCAGTGAACTTAACCAGACCAATCACACCTGCTTTAGATACTGCATAGTTGGTTTGACCCATATTACCTGCAATACCAGAGATTGATGAAACACAAACAATACGTGCATTTGAATTAAAACCATCATTTTCAAGCAAATAGTTATTTACTCGCTCAATTGCAGATAAGTTGATGTTAATCACCAAATCCCATAGTTCAGGTTTCATATTGGCTAGGGTTTTATCTCGGGTAATCCCTGCATTGTGAACCACAACATCTAAACCACCATGAGAAGCGGCTGCTGCTTTAATTTTTTCGCCAGCATCAGCTGCAGTGATATCAATCGCTAAAGTTGAACCACCCACTTCACTTGCAACACGATCTAAATCGGCTTGTTGTTGTGGAACATCCAAACAGATCACATGCGCACCGTCACGTGATAATACATGTGCTATCGCCTCACCAATACCACGACTTGCACCTGTCACTACAGCAGTTTTACCCGCCAATGGCTTTGACCAATCAACGTCAATCACTTTCGCTTTAGAGACACGAATCACCTGTCCAGAAACGTATGCTGAACGTGGTGACAAAACAAAACGTAAAGTAGATTCAAGATTTGCAGATGCATCTTTGTCTACATAGACCAATTGAGCAGCAATACCTTTTTTAAATTCTTTACCGACTGACTTTACAAAACCTTCAAGTGCACGTTGTGCAATGGCTTGTTGTACTGTAGGTGCAGACTCTGGCGTTAGACCAACAACAACCACACGACCAGAATTTTGAACTTGACGAGCAATCGGGTTAAAAAATGCATAAAGCTCTTTGAGTTGTTCAGAGTTTTGAATACCCGATGCATCAAATACAACAGCTTTAAACTTAGACTCCTTATCACCTTCGTTAAAAGCGCTCAGGCTTAAACCTACTTTTGCAGCAGCTTGTTGTAAGGACGAATTATTACCTGCATAACTATTGGCATGAATATTACTCAAAACCTGAGCAATGTTGCTTGATAAAGGACTATTTGGCGCAGCGCCCAACAAAACAGCCCCTTGAACTACAGGTGCATTTGAATCAAAACGATCAAGAGCTAATGGAGATGGTAAACCTAAATTTTTAATGACAAATTTACCAAGTGGAGATTTTGAAAAAGCTTGATATTGGTCAGTCATGAATATGATCTCTTCAAATTAATTTTTAATGGATTGTAAGTGATCTATAAACTTCAGTTGAATGTCAGATACTTATAATATATTCGATCCATACGTTTAAGTTAAATGATACTTGAGTTAATCTATGTATGTCTTGACCTGAATGCATTGCTAAATGTCATTATAGTCAATTCGACCTTTTTTTTAATATGATAATGTACGCATCAAGAATATCGCTAAGATGCTTGGAAAAGCCTTATGAGCAAAACAATTCAAGAAAATTTACCAGTCGAAAATTCTGCGAAAGACGCTGTGTCAAATTCATCAACTACCCGTGCTAAAACGAGTAAAAGTACAACCACAACGCCTAAAGCTGCAAATAATCCTAAACCGAGTACTCCGCGCTCTACGACTACGCGTCGTAAAAGCACAACATCTACTACAAAAAAAGCTGAATCGGCAGCTTCTTTAACCCCTAAAACTTCTGATCAGCAGGTTAAAATTATGAGTCAAAATACTATTCGCCGTGTCGCGATTATTGGTGGAAATCGTATTCCATTTGCACGTTCAAATGGCGCTTATTTTAAAGCAACAAATACAGATATGCTTACTGCCGCGTTAAATGGCTTAGTTGATCGTTTCGGATTACAAGGTCAACGTTTAGGCGAGGTTGTTGCAGGTGCGGTACTTAAACATAGCCGCGATTTCAATATGACGCGTGAATGTGTGTTAGACACGCAGTTGGCACCTGAAACTCCAGCTTATGACATTCAGCAAGCATGTGGTACGGGCTTACAAGCAGCTTTTGCTGTGGCGAACAAAATTGCCCTAGGTCAAATTGAAGTGGGTATTGCTGGTGGTGTAGATACAACCTCCGATGCTCCTATTGCATTTGGTGATGGTTTACGTAAAGCACTGCTTGAACTTAATATCGCTAAAACTGCTAAAGACCGTCTAAAAGCTTTAACCAAAATTAATGTCAAAGATTTATTAGATGCGCCTAAAAATGGTGAGCCACGTACAGGTTTATCGATGGGTGATCACCAAGCAATTACCACACTCGAATGGGGTATTGCTCGTGAAGCACAAGATGAATTGGCTGCATCTTCTCATCAAAAAATGGCGAAAGCATATGATGAAGGTTTCTTTGATGACTTAATGACTCCATTCCTTGGCTTAGAGCGTGACAATAACTTGCGTGCTGATTCTACAGTTGAAAAATTAGCTAAGTTAAAACCTGCTTTTGGTAAAGGCGATGCACGCACGATGACTGCGGGTAACTCTACCCCATTAACTGATGGTGCTTCTGTGGTCTTACTTGCATCTGAAGAATGGGCTAAAGCGAATGGTCACGAAGTCCTTGCTTATTTGAGCTTCTCTGAAACTGCCGCAGTCGATTTTATTGGCAAAAAAGAAGGCTTATTAATGGCACCTGCATATGCAGTTCCTCGTATGCTTGATCGTGCTGGTTTAAAACTTCAAGATTTTGATTACTATGAGATTCACGAAGCATTTGCATCACAAGTTCTTTCGACATTAAAAGCTTGGGAAGATCCGAAATTCTGTAAAGAACGTTTAGGATTAGATGCTGCTTTAGGTTCTATTGATCGTAGTAAATTAAACGTGAATGGTTCTTCACTTGCAGCAGGACATCCATTTGCAGCTACAGGCGGTCGTATCATCGCTACAGCTGCAAAAATATTGAACCAAAAAGGTTCTGGGCGTGTTCTTGTGTCTATCTGTGCTGCAGGTGGTCAAGGTGTAACAGCAATTATTGAAAAATAATAACCTGTCTTTGAATTATAAAAAAAGCACCTTTAATTAGGTGCTTTTTTTATTCTTAAATTCTTAAATGAAGTGCAACAGAGATTACTTTTTTTCAAAAATCATTTTTGGCCAAAAAACGCACAAACTTAATTCCCTCATCCTAACCTTCTTTCAAACAGAGAAGAACTTTTACAT
>JAHLFF010000203.1 GCA_018883945.1 Candidatus Acinetobacter avistercoris | reverse complement strand
ACATTATGATGAAGTATTCTTCAAAGTAACATAGGAACTTAGAAAGTTAATATAAAAATGGGAGCTCTAAGCTCCTATTTTTTACGATTTTTTAATTTTTTAGTAGTAACCTAGGCTTCAACAAATTATGCACCTAAGGGGAGCCACCAATACCCTGCATTTTGACAACAATGTCATCGTTTAGAGGCAGCAAATTTACGAGCATCAGTCGGTACAACTGGTGATTCATATGATATTGCTTTGGCTGAAACGGTGAATGGCTTATACAAAACAGAGGTTATTGAATATTTAAAAGCAGATTGGCTTACTCTCAAGCCTTTGATTTTATGTGAAAGCATATAAACTGAAAAAACAATAAATGTTCATACTGGAACTTTAGATATGAATCCATGAAACATTTATGAGTAATAAAGTTTCATACTAGCTTATGACCCTTACACGTTTGCCATAGGTACGCCTACCTGTACCAGAACAAACTGGACACCATGAGTTATTGTGAAATAAGTTTTGAAAAGTAGGATTCCATTTATGCTTCTTTTCACATTGCACATCAAGCTTCTGACGTACATTGATGTATTCTGTAGAAAATAAAACACCGCCTTTACTTTCTATAAATTCCTTAACAAATTCATAGGTATGTGCAACATCTCTATTGCTACATTCATTACACCAAGATTTTTTATGTATATGAACGGCAGGAGTGGCATAAAATTCATGGCCTTTTTCACATCTATATAGGAGTTTAACAGTCCTACCTAGATATTCTTTTGAAAGACATTCTCCTTTATGCTGTTTCGCATAGTTTTGACACCATTCAAGATTGTATTTAGGTAAGGCCATAGATAAATCCTTTGAGCAATCTAGTATGAGAATTTATTGCTCAGTATGATACTTTAATACTTAGTATGAAACTTTTTTACTGCCCCACAAATGGTCGATATTCATCTTCGGTCAGTTTTCCCTCTAAATAACGCTGGGTTTGATCACGAAATTGTGCGACACGTTCATTCAATAAATTCTGGTCAAAATCTGTATATAGAAACATCTGGATTACCTATCTATTTATGCGATAAATATGAAATAAATGCATTTTTGATGAGAATGAATGAAATGAATCAAGCTAAAAAGGTTATAGGATGGCTAGAGACCGTATTCTGTAGACAGGTCTGCATATACTCGGCATAGACAGATAATTTTTCATAAATATGCTCGGCATAAAACATATCTTCTACCAGTTGCTTGGCTTGAACTGGCTTATAACGACCACTCAACGAGAGCAACTGTGCATTAAGTTTGGAGAACTTTTCACACAATTCGATATACTGTTGATCTTTATGTTTAAATAATAACTGACGCATGTTTAATTCTGCACAGTTCATGATTTTGTCCGATGGATCAGTTGAAATAAGATGAATTTTGATCTTAAAAAACTTTTCAACCGCCGCTATTTTTTGGGCATCAAGCTTTAATTGAGTAATTAAATAAATCTGAGTCACATCTGCTCGGCACAAAGCATTGAGCAAGGCGTAATAGAAAAAATCTACCGCATCAAAGTCTGTATCATGCAGATCTAAATAAATGTTCAGGACTGGTAGTATATCATCCACTTTCAAGTGCAGCTTTTTCTCCACTTGATAGTAACGGTTCAATAAAATCAGTACTGGTACAGTTGCTTGAGTATGATAGATGGTGCTTTGATTTAAATTTCCCAGAATAAAAGGCGCAAATACGTAAGCCAAACTTGCCTGCTCAGGCTGAATTGCCGACTGCACAATATAATCAACTTTCGCCTTGGAAAGTTCACGTAGCACCTTCGCACGCAGCAGCATTGCCTCTAAATTCACGAATTTCTGTGTCAGTATATTTTTCAACTTCGCTGAAAAAGCTTCTTGTTCAACGATCTCAGGAATTCTATTCAAGCTCTCTGTAACAAACATTTCATTACCATCTAGATTGTTTCATGTTTGTTATTTTGATTGTTTTTCAACTCAGCAGTAGCTACAGAATTGTGCTGTATAAATATAACAGAGTATTTTTATATACTTTCTCTGTTATATTTTATATGACCTGTTCTTGTACCTACATCTTGAATTCTGTGTCCTGCAAAATCGGGATCATTATTCAAAGTAGGTAGTTTTGATGAAACGATCTATAATTTTTTATAACACTAAAATAAAGAGTGTTAATTTAAAAAATCTCAGAAACCCATGTCTAAAATGGGAGGTTCTATGAGCCTCGGCTTAACTGCACTTGAACTCGCACGAATTCAATTTGCCTTTACAGTTTCTTTTCACATTATCTTCCCTGCGACATCCATTGGCTTGGCCTGCTTTCTGTCACTGCTGGAATGGAAATGGTTGCGTACCCAAAACCCGATTTACAAAGATCTGTTTAAATACTGGATTAAGATTTTTGCCGCCGCCTTTGCCATGGGTGTGGTATCAGGCATTGTCATGGCATATCAGTTTGGAACCAACTGGAGTGAATTCTCTCGTATTGCCGGTTCGGTCACTGGTCCATTACTGACTTATGAAGTGCTAAGCGCCTTCTTCCTTGAAGCTGGCTTTCTCAGCATCATGCTGTTCGGTTGGGGACGTGTCAGTCCTAAGGCACACTTTTTTGCGACCTTGATGGTTGCTATTGGGACTTGTATCTCCATGTTCTGGATTTTATCCTCCAACAGCTGGATGCAGACCCCGCAAGGCTTTTCTATCGAAAATGGCATCATTGTCCCATCTGATTGGTGGGCAATTGTGTTTAACCCATCCTTCCCTTATCGCTTTGCGCATATGGCAACCGCGGCTTTCCTTGTATCTTCATTATTGGTTGTAGGTACAGCTTCATGGCATTTACTCAAAGGTCGTCGCGATGCGCTAATCAAAAAATCCTTCTCTATGGGACTGTGGATGGTGCTCGTCACTTCCTGCCTACAAGTGGTGATTGGGGATCAGCACGGTCTGAATACCCTTGAACATCAACCCACTAAATTGGCTGCAATTGAAGGTCACTGGGAAACCAATCATGATCATGGTATGCCCTTACTGTTATTCGCTTTACCCGATATGCAGAACGAACGTAATGCCTTTGAGCTAGGCATCCCGAATTTAGGTAGCTTAATTTTAACCCATTCTATGGATGGTAAAGTCACAGGCTTAAAAGACTTCGCCCCTGAGGATCGTCCACCTGTTCCAATCGTGTTCTAGAGTTTCCGTGTGATGGTAGGACTCGGCATGCTCATGGTGTTGATGTCACTGACTGCTTTATGGCTACGTAAACAAGACCGATTATATGAAAGCCGCTGGTTTCATAAGTTTGCCACCATTATGGGACCTACAGGTTATATCGCTTTACTCGCAGGTTGGGTTACCACGGAAGTCGGCAGACAGCCTTGGGTAGTGTATGGCGTGATTCGTACCCAACATGGTCTATCGCATACCGTCACCGCTGAACAAGTCGGTCTCAGTCTGATCATTTTTGTACTGGTCTATACCGTGGTTTTCGGCACAGGTATCTATTACATGCTGAAATTAATCAAGGCAGGACCCGTACATATAGACAGTGTTGATCAGCAGCTTGCAGGTCCTGGGCACTTTAAAACGCCAATGCGACCATTGAGTGCTGTCGATGAAGCAATTGATGGTTCATCGAGCCAAACACCTAAAAATAAGGAGCAGCATCATGATTGATCTTGCATTAGTCTGGGTCGGTATCATTGGCTTGGGTGTATTGATTTACGTGGTTATGGATGGATTTGATCTGGGCATTGGCATACTGTTCCCATTTATTCAAGGACATCAAGAACGCGATGTGATGATGAATACCGTTGCCCCTGTCTGGGATGGTAATGAAACGTGGATGGTCTTGGGTGGCGCTGGTCTATTTGCTGCCTTTCCTTTAGTGTATTCCACCGTGTTATCCGCCTTGTATTTACCCATCATTTTTATGGTAGTGGCTTTGATTTTCCGAGGCGTGGCTTTTGAATTCCGCTTTAAAGCCCATCGTAGCAAGTCGATATGGGATCAAGCATTTATTTGGGGTTCATTCTTTTCCAGTTTCTTCCAAGGAGTCATTCTGGGGGCTTATATTCAAGGAATTGAAACGCAAAATGGTATTTATAGTGGTGGCGCACTTGACTGGCTGACTCCATTCTCTTTGTTCGTGGGCTTGGGGGTGGTTATCATGTATAGCGCATTAGGCTGCGCATGGCTCATCATGAAAACCGAGGCAGATTTACAAGCGAAAATGTATGCGCTGATGCCGAAGCTCATTATTTCCTTATTGATTGTCTTTGGCGCAGTTAGTATCTACACCC
>JAHLFF010000202.1 GCA_018883945.1 Candidatus Acinetobacter avistercoris | reverse complement strand
ACGGCATACGCGATCGCTCGCTCGTCTCGTGGGCTCGGAGATGTGTATAAGAGACAGACATAGCCTTCACGTTTCAGTTGTTGCCAGACCTTACGCACACCGTATCGACCTGAACTTTCTTTCCAAATTCGCTTAATCTCCTCAGCATGCTGCAAGTCATGTAAATCTCGTTTCGCTCGATGTTCTGGATTTACTGTGAGATCTAAAGTCCAGTAATAGGTTGAAGCAGCGATCGGTAAAATCCTACAAATCGCCTCAACACCATATCGATCTTTATTGTTAAGGATAAAATCCACCATTATTTGTGTGGGCGGTCGAGCTCTGCCTGGGCGAAAAAAGCGGCTGCTTTACGTAGAATTTCATTGGCGCGTTGCAGTTCTTTATTTTCGCGTTCCAGTTGTTTGATACGTTCTTGGTCTGAAAGCTGCTGTACTTTAACTGGATTTTGTTTATCTAAGTATTTTTGATACCAAACACGTAGTGTTTCAGGAGTACAGCCAATTTTAGGAGCAATTGCGGAAACTGCTGCCCAATTCGATGGATAATCTTTTTCGGATTCAATCAATAATTGAACCGCTCTTTCTCTTTCAGGGGTATATTTTAATTTTGTCATCGGGATAGTCTCTCAGAATATTGACTCTCCGACAAACCCGGTACGGTTCACATTTGGGTGTACCACAAACTTAACTCTAAATCGGCATCGAATTCGCCTAAATCAATCGTTGCACCAGCATATTTACGTTCATAGATGGTTAAACTACTAACTTGGTTCAAAACTTGACTATTACTAAAATTATAATCATTCTTAAAACCTGAAAATAGGATATTAATATCCTCAAAATCGTTAATGGTTCGTGAGGTTGGTACGGTTGTGGACTTGCTTGCAACTACAAGAAAACTCAAATTATCTTTACGAGTAATGTCATCTTCTAGTTTTGTTTTCGCGCCTGATACATTACTGGTCAAATCTTTGAAGTCAGCAATATAGTGGTCATATCCACGATATTTTAGAGTTACTTCTTTTGTACCATTTTCAATACGTTCTCTGAAGCTGTATCCCATATTTTTTAGCGTACAGCTTCCTTGAGTATCGTAAAAGCGGATTTCTCGTTGTGTATCAAAAGTCATAGCACCAGTGACATTTCGACTGATTTGATTTTCAATCGCAGTTTTAGCAACTGTAAAATAGCTATTTATGTTACTTGCTTCATTACCATAATTAAAATTCATGGCATCTAATAGTACTTTGTATTCGCGAGAGGTGACTTTCGGAGATGCATAACTTAGCGATGGTAACACTGTAATTGCCAGAAAAGTCATTACAGTCAATTGATTTATTTTCATTTTCCCCCTTGATAAAAATTGAATAAAAAAGCCCAAAAGTTTTGGCTTTTGGGCTTTTTTTATGGTTATGGGTTAAAAAGATTTAACTTATCGGCAATATATAAGGTCGGTGTATCGACACGCATGCGCACATTATCCAAATACTTTTGCTCTAAACCATTGGTTGTCCAAAGCCCCATGTCATCATCATTCACAATTCCAAGGGTTTGTCGGTTAATCAACCATAAACCTTCCATTTTGTCATGTGCATAACTTACACGTTTACCCATATCCAATACCAATGTTTTACTTGCTGGTTGAATATTTAGTGCTTGTAATGCTTCCCATTTTTTATCGTTATTGATGAAATATTGCTCGAGGGTTTTACCTGCAATCGTTAAACCAAGTTTAGGATCTTGTACTAGATCGCCCTGAGTTGCGATATCCTCCAAATTGGTAGCATCCTTCAGATCAATACGATAAACATGTTTCATGATATTCGGATCGTCTTTAAGGAATTTGCCATCACGTTCCAGTACTAAAAACTCATGATCATTAATCGCAATAATAGCTGAGTTTGAGTTAGCATCAATTTCTTGACGATAGAGATACTGAGCAACTTTGCCTGTTTCGAGATTGATCGTCACAATACGTGTTAAGGTTGATTTATTAACAGCTTTGGTCGGTAAGTCCATTGTCGATTGCATAATCCCAACCAATGTTTTTTGGTCAGGTGTAATAGTTAAGCCTTCCATACCACGGTTGGCACGACGATAACTAAATTCTTGTGGTAAAGTGAAGGTATTGCGCACATCATTTACAAAAGGATTAATACGACCAATTTCTTTTCCATTGGCATCATAGTGCACAATGTGAGGACCATATTCATCACTTACCCAGAATGTACCATCATTCAATGCTGCCAAACCTTCAGAATCGAGACCGTAATCATCAAGTTTGATAGGGTTCGTGATTGGGTCATAAGGCTTTGATGGATCTTTAGCAATGACCTTGCCATGAATATCGTAAGGTGTTTCGCCTGTACCACCTAGTGCAGCAGTATTCGGTAATCCACTAATATTATTTCCATCACGATCTTTTAATAAAATCGTTTTGATGAGTTTGATTGAGCCATCATCTTGTACCTCAAATAACCCAATTTTAGGTACATAGTCTGGCATTGGAAAAATCTTACCAGCACCATTCACGCCATCATTATAGTCAGCATTTGGGCCACGATCTGTGATTGCGTAAAATTGTTTATTGTTCGTAGGATGGGCAGCAACATCAGAGCCAAAGCCACCCTGTCGAAGTGTAAATGCACTCGCAATAGTTGTTCCATTCGCCTTAAAGCTTGTTAAGTTTTGGTAAGGCAATGCAACCCCTTGGGCAAATAAGTTTGGACCACACTGGATGGAGCTTTGCTGGATTTCATTCGCATCCAGCTCACCATTTTGATTTTTATCCAAACCGCTTTCAATACGTGTTCCAGCACTCCAGCAATCATCATTTCCAAGTACTAAAGGCATCTGTTGAATCAAACTATTCAATCCATTTTGACCATTGTCCCCATCATCAGTACATGCCGTTAAGAAAATTGTCGAAGCCAATAAAGCTAAAGTTAGTGGTGTTTTTTTCATTGTTCATAAGCATCATTGTAGAATAGGCTCTATGGTAAAAATCAAAAATGACATTAATGTGAATAAAATATAAATAATTCATGATATTAAAATCTTAGATTAGCATTTAAGCTCAGCTATCTTTCTAATTTTTTAAAATAGGTTTCACATTTTGAAGCGGGGCCAAAATTATATTTTAAAGCGGTATTGGCTCTAGCTGTTGCATATTCAATACCTTGAATTTCACGCTGCTGAGCAAAAACTTGAATCGCAGGA
>JAHLFF010000201.1 GCA_018883945.1 Candidatus Acinetobacter avistercoris | reverse complement strand
TTTGTCGTGTGGTTGTAAATGCATAGGTAACCAGTCCTTAGCTGTTGGTCAAAATTAAGTTCATAAAAAAATAGTAATATAAAAAAGCCCCAACGTCCTGTTGGGGCTTTTTTATAGATAAATGTGGTGGTGTAGACTTCTATCGTACCAAGCACTTCCAGTGATTGATGATTGATTATTTTGAAAGAGATTTTAATTCTCTATTTATCTCAAATCTATATCCATTTTTATATAAAATTTTTAATGATAAAAGTCATATTTCACATCAGCTTCTTAAGTTTGAGCTTATTTAACTTAAGCACTCACATATTGAACTAGATTATTAAAAGCGATTTGAAGTGCTTTTTCATCGAATGCATTGGCTTCAAATATTTCAGTTTTATTCCGTGAGAAAATATCTCGAATTTCTACAGTTGAATTAGAGTCAATCAAGCCCATTTGAGTGCCGACTTGACGAATTTGATCAATCGATCTTGAACCATTGGTAGAACCGTACCCTACATAAGCAGCCGGTTTACCTTTCCACTCCTTACTTAAATAGTCGATTGCATTTTTTAAAGCGGGACTGTAGCCATGGTTATATTCTGGACTGATGAAAATGAATGCATCGCCTTGCGCAATTTTAGCAGCCCATTCTTGTTGTTTCGGTTGGTCATAAATGCCTGTAGCAGGAGAGTTTGCCCCAGCAAAGATAGGTAAATCCCATTCTTTTAAATCGACAATTTCTGCTTGAACAGTACTATATTCGTAAGTCGCAATTTGACTGATGATCCAATTGGCAACTTTAATCGCTGTACGCCCTTCACGAACACTGCCAACAACAACGTAAATTTTCATCTGCTTACCATGATTATGTATATGAAATGAAACGTTAATATGCTTATTCATCTTTGCATAGAATCAAATTGTATTTTTTTAAATTATTTAAATCCAAGAATTTAAGAAATAAAAAAAAGTGCCCGGAGGCACTTTTAAATTTTTGAAACCGATTACATGATTTTAATGCCTTGTTGACCGGCTGGAGTCACTTTGAAAATTTCAACTTCAAAGGTGATATTTTTACCTGCTAAAGGATGATTGAAATCAACTTCAGTAATGTCATCACCGACTGTTTTCACCACGCCATAAAGACTTTGTTTGGCTTTGTCTTCAAACTCAATCATATGACCAACCACAGGTCGCTGTTCGAACTTCACAGTATCAACCTTTTGAACATTTTCTTCGTTCCAAGGACCGAAAGCATCTTCTGGTGGGAGACTTACTGTGCGACGGTCTCCCGCGCGTAAACCAAACAAGGCTTTTTCAAAGTCAGGCAGCAAACTACCATCACCAATGACTAAGCTTACCGGTTCTTCACGGCTACGGGTATTGTCGATTTCAACACCGTCTTCAATCGCTACAGAAAAATGTAGATCTACTTTCGAACCCGCTTTTATGCGAGTGTCTTCATTGGGATTAATAAAATCAGTCATTTTGCGCTTCCGCTTGTTTAATTCGATGTTTTTCTAAGAAGAAAGTATCGATTAGCATCAAAATAGTACCCAGTGTAATCGCACTGTCGGCAATATTGAATGCAGGAAAGTGGCTGTTGTTATAGTACACGTGAATAAAATCGACTACGTAGCCCAGTGCGACACGGTCAATTAAATTGCCCACTGCACCACCCAAAATGAGAGCGATGGCAATCGGGAGTACCAACATGTTTTTTGGCATACGTACCAGCCAAAAAACGAAAATAACAGACACAATCCCTGCCAATGAGGTAAAGAAATAACGTTGCCAACCACCAGCATCGGACAAGAAACTAAAAGCTGCGCCATAGTTATGTAGTAATGTCCAATTTAAAAAGGGCAGTACGGGTACTGGATCTGCATAATTCAGATGCGTACTCGCAATCCATTTGGTCCATTGATCAAGAATGATTGCGACTATAGACAGTCCGATCCAAACTAAGTTGTGTGGATAGAACTGGAATAAACCCTTTTTATTGTGTGGATTAGGCATATTTTCTCTCTTCGCCTTGACCTGTAGGAAGGTTAATAATACAACGAGAACAAAGGCCTGGATGTTCGTGATGTGTATTTACATCAGACAGTACATGCCAGCAACGTGCACATTTTTCGCCATCAGCAGCTGAGACAAGCACACGTAAACCTTCAAGCTCTGTTGCTTCACCTTGTGTCTCATCAAAAGCATGAACGATCACAGTTGATGTAATTAACACAAAACGTAATTCATCATTCAATTGATCCAACACCGCTTTTAATTCAGCATTGGCCCACAGTTCAACTTTCGCAGACAGGTTAGAACCAATCAATTTTGCATTTCGAGCCGTTTCAATTTGCTTATTCACCGCAGATTTTACAGCAATCATGGTTTGCCAATCGGCTTCTGAAATCAAGTTGGCTTTAGAGGCAACAGGAATGTCATACCATTCAGTGGTGAACACATACTTTTCAGTTTGACCCGGAATTAATGGCCAAGCTTCTTGCGCCGTAAAGGTCAAGATCGGTGCCATCCAACGGACAAAAGCTTGTACCAAATGATACAACGCTGTCTGTGCTGAACGACGTGCTTGAGAATCTGATTTCGTTGTGTATTGACGGTCTTTAATGATGTCTAAGTAGAAACCACCCAAGTCATTAATACAGAAATTCGTCAAGGCATTGGTGACGATATGGAAGTTCATATCTTCATACGCTTGTTGAATCGTTTTCTGTACGTCTGTAGCACGTTGTAAAATGTATTGATCGAGTGCGATCAAATCATCAATCGCTAAGCAATCGGTACTTGGTTGGAAACCATTTAAGTTCGCCAACAAGAAACGTAGCGTATTACGGATACGACGGTAGCCATCTGATGCACGGCTAAAGATTTCTTTACCCGCAGTCATTTCATAACGATAGTCGGCAGATGCAATCCAGAAACGCAGTCCGTCAGCACCCATATCTTTAATGATGTCTTGTGGTGTGATCACGTTGCCGATCGATTTCGACATCTTGCGGCCTTTTTCATCGACCACGAAACCGTGTGTTAATAAACCTTTATAGGGTGCGCGTTCATTAATCGCGATAGAGGTGAGTAATGAAGACTGGAACCAACCACGGTGTTGATCTGAACCTTCTAAATAAAGATCAGCAGGGTCAGTCAACTCTTCACGTTCACGCAGTACTGCAAAATGTGTCGTTCCTGAGTCAAACCAAACGTCTAGAGTGTCACGAATCGCATTGTAGTGTTCTGCATCAGCACCGATGAACTCAGCCGCATCACGGTTATACCAACCATCAATACCTTCTTGTTCGATCAGTTTAGCCACTTCTTCAATCAGTTCAGGCGTACGTGGATGTAATTCATTGGTGTCTTTATGTACGAAGAATGGAATCGGCACACCCCAAGTACGTTGACGTGAAATACACCAGTCAGGACGACCTTCAATCATCGATTGAATACGGTTCTTACCCCAATCAGGTACAAAGCCAATGTCATTTTCAATCGCATTGAGTGCTTTTTGACGTAAACCTTGCGCATCCATGCTGATGAACCACTGTGGGGTCGCACGGAAGATAATTGGTGTTTTATGGCGCCAGCAATGTGGGTAGCTATGTTTAATGACCACATGTGCCCATAATTTATTGCCTTCAGTTAAGGCAGCAATAATTTTTGGATTGGCTTTATAAATATGCTCGCCTGCAAACAGTGGTGAGGTCGGTAAATACACACCATTTCCACCGACAGGGTTTTCAACTTTTAAGTTATATAACAGACCTACTTTATAATCGTCCACACCATGGCCTGGTGCAGTATGTACTGCGCCTGTACCGCTGGTTGCAATCACGTGCTCACCCAAAATGACAGGCACTTGGCGATCAGTAATCAGTGGATGTTGTAATTGAAGATTTTCAAGTTTTGAACCGCTAAAGTCAGCAAGAACTTCAACCGCATTGAAACCATAACGCTCAGTTGCAGATTCAACTAAATCTTTTGCAAGAATGAAGTTTTGTGCAGCTTTATCTTCAGCAGTTGCTTTAACCAGTTGATATTCAATATCGGCATGTAATGCAACGGCTTGGTTGGCAGGTATTGTCCACGGTGTGGTGGTCCAAATCACAATATCTGTTGCATCAGTAACGCTAATGTCTAAACGCGCAGACAGATCAGCTAAATCAATGACAGCAAAACCAACATCGATAGCATCGGATTTTTTATCTTCATATTCGACTTCAGCTTCAGCCAATGATGAACCGCAATCTAAACACCAATTGACAGGTTTAAGACCAGGTTCAATATGACCTGCTTTTGCAATTTCACCCAGCGAGCGAACAATATTCGCCTCTTGTTTGAAATTCATCGTTAAATAAGGATTGTCCCAATCGCCAAATACACCCATTCGTACAAAGTCTTTCTTTTGTAGTTCAACTTGAGTGTAAGCATATTCGCGGCATGCTTTACGGAAAGTAGAGGCATCGACTTTAACGCCAACTTTACCGACTTTTTCTTCAACTTTAAGTTCAATTGGAAGCCCGTGGCAATCCCAACCTGGAACATAAGGTGCGTCAAAGCCATCCATCACACGACTTTTAATGATGATGTCTTTTAAAACTTTATTGACTGCATGACCCAAATGGATTTGGCCATTTGCATAGGGAGGGCCGTCATGGAGCACATATTTTTTCTTGCCAATACGCGACGCACGAATCTGCTGATAAATGTCATCGGCATACCACTCTTCTAACCATTTCGCTTCACGTACTGCGAGATTTGCTTTCATCGCAAATTCGGTACCTGGGAGGTTTAGTGTGGCTTTGTAATCCACTACATTTTCAGGAGTTTGCTTATCGCTCATGCAAGTTTTCTTCCAATTTAATCAGTCTAAAGCTGACACGTTTTACATTAAAATTTGGTGTATTTAAAAAGGAAAAGTGGGGGTGTTTTGTCGAAACTCAAGAAGTTTCTCAACATCATCATCTATTCCAGCTTTAAGTGCTTCAAGCGAAGGGTAGTTCTTTTCACCATGTAAATAGTTCAGGAACGTGACCCGCATTAACAGGCCATACAGATTAGCAGAAACATTGGGGAAATGTACTTCTAATCGCCATTCAGGATGATCTTGTTTGATGGCAGGACGCGTACCAACATGCCCCGCACCAAAAAGTCCAGTGGCGTCATAGCCTGAGATTCCGATTTTATTCGAATCTTCGGCTATAACTTTGTCTTTTAAAGACAGATTTTCGCAAACAACTTCGACGCCATAAATGCCGTTTAGACACGGTTTGTGGCGGTTTAAGCGGACATTAATAGTGGGAAAATTAATCGTGCGACCAATTTGATCGCCATATTGTACCCGACCGATCATACTATAAGGACGACCTAGTAATTTTGCGGCATGGGCCAAATCACCTTGTGCTAATGTTTGACGAATTAAGGTTGAACTAACGCGTTCTCCATCAACATCAACATTTTCAAGATCAGTCACGTGAAAACCATAATGACGTAAAAACTGGCTATTGCCTTGACGGTTTTTACCAAAGTGATGATCTTCACCTAAAACTAAGTTTTGGGTATTGAGTTTTTCTTTTAAAATATCTGCAAATTCTTCCGCACTTAAGTTTCGAAAAGCATCGTCAAATTTGGCTATCACAATATAATCTACGCCGAGCTCTGTAAGGTATTCGACCTTTTCACGTAAGGAACTAATGCGTGGCGGAGCTTCATAAGCTTTAAAAAATTCAAGCGGTTGAGGTTCAAAAATCATCACCAAAGTTTTTAAATTATGTTGCTGAGCAATATTCTTCAGCTGAGCAATCATCGCCTGATGGCCCAAATGAACACCGTCAAAATTACCAATAGTGACAGCGGTTTCGGGCAATTTAAAATTTGGCGCTAAAGCATTCAGACGGAGCAGCTTCATGGGCGATTTTATGACTAAAATGAATTTGGGCTATATTTTGCCATAATCTAACAGTTTCGTCTTGTTGTTGTGTTTTCATACAAAAAAAATTATCGATAAGTAAAGTTTATATCAGTTAAACTTATACTTAAAATAAATATTAATCAATTTTTCTTATTAATGGAGCGGTTTATAATCAATTTATAGCCAATAACTGAGCGTATTGAGATGAATAAACCTTTTGAACACCTAGATCGTAAGCAAGATCTAATCCGCCATTTTACCCCGAATTGGTTTACTGTAAATATGGGAACAGGCGTACTTGCTTTAATTTTGGCGGAGTTTGGAACTTTTTCATCTCTTTTTTCGCAATTGGGTGCTGGTTTATGGTTGTTCAATACCGCACTGTTTATATTTTTCACTGTGCTATACAGTTTAAGATGGATATTGTTCCCTCAAGAAGCGAAACAAATATTTAGTCATCCGAGCATGTCTTTGTTTTTAGGTGCAATCCCGATGGCTTTAGCGACCATTATTAATGGCTTTCTTAAGTTTGGTGTTGAGTTTAATGCTGAGCTTGCAATCAATCTTGCACAAACATTGTGGTATGTCGATGTCATTTTAGCGGTAGCGATCGCTTGGACTGTTCCTATTTGTATGTATAGCTTGCAAAAACATACATTAAGCAATATGTCTGCACTTTGGTTGCTACCGATTGTGGCCTGTGAAGTTGCTGCAAGTTCAGGTGGATTGTTATTGCAACATCTTGAAATGGGGCAACATGCGGTGGGAATCTTGCTCGGAAGTTATTTGCTTCTCGGTTTATCTATTTTACCAGCCTTTGCGATTCTGACCATTTTGATGCTGCGTCTTGCCTTACATCAACTTTTACCTAAAGAGCTTGCGATTAGTTGTTGGTTGGCTTTGGGTCCAATTGGAACGGGTGCACTCGCTTTACTGGTCTTGGGCGCACAAGCACCTGAGGTTTTAGCGACCATCGCTATGCAAGAATTAGGTGTATTTTTCCATCAAGCGGGGATTTTAGGTAGTCTTATTTTATTGGGCTTCGGACTTTGGTGGTTAGGCATTGCGGTACTTAATACTTTGAAACATGCGAAGGATTTGCCTTTTAACTTGGGTTGGTGGGGCTTAACTTTTCCATTCGCTGTATTTATTTTGGCATTTTTTAATCTTGCGCATCAAACCAACTTCGCGGCATTAAATTACGTGGCTTTTGGTTTTGCCAGCTTATTGATCATGTTGTGGTTAGTGGTCATGAGTAAAACAATTCAAGGTTTTTATCAGGGTCATTTATTTTTTTCACCGTGTTTAAAAGCGTATTTGGAAAAGTAAGATCCATTTTACTTACATGCTCAAAAGTAACTTAAACCTTCAGGACAATGCATTGATAGAATCGCATTGTCCTTTTTTTATAGCGGGCTATTCGAAGAAATTCCGAGACAAAATTTAATGTTGCGTTCGTCAGAGTCTTGTTTTCTAATGACGATCATTTAAATATTTTCTAGAGCGTCGTATGTCTGAATTGGCTTTAATCATGGCACTACCGAATGAGTCTAAAGGTTTGTTTGAAGCAGCAGGAATTCAAGTGCATTACTCTGGGATTGGTAAGGTGAATGCCGCATTTAAAACTTTTGACGTCATTCAAAAAACAGGGTGTAAAAAGATATTGAATTTGGGCAGTGCAGGAAGTTCTTTTTTTGATACGCATGCATTGGTTGAAGTTACTCAATTTGTGCAGCGTGATATGGATGTTTCAGCTTTAGGCTTTGCTGTGGGTACAACCCCGATGGATAATGATTATCCTGCAGCGATTGAGCTAGATGCTTTCTTTAAAAATTTACCTAAGGGTATTTGTGGTACTGGAGATCATTTTGAAACAGATACGCCCAAAGTTCCATGCAACTTAGTCGATATGGAGGGTTATGCCATCGCTAAAGTATGTAAGAAACTTGGGGTAGAGCTGATGTCTGTCAAATATATAACAGATGGTGCAAATGACACTGCGCATTTGGAATGGGAAGAAAACTTATTATTAGGTGCTCAAAAATTATTATCGTTATATAAAAGCATGTAATCGTTTTTGAAAATTTGAAGGTTTAAACCTGAGTGACTATAGCGGTCTATGGTCATGATCTAAAATGAATATTTAAATGAAAATACTGATTTAAAAGATCACCTTGGTTTAAAAAAAATATTTATTTAAAGAAATTTTAAAGAAAGATAGTATTTCTTTAAAAATAACATCCCTGCATGGAGCTCAGAGTGATTATTCAGAACGAGGTAAAATACCGTACAAGATCATATGTACTGTATGTTCAATCGTACGTTGGTACATGCTGCGGTTACGTAAGGTTTTTCCTGTGACCATTTCAATTTGCGTACTAAAATCAGCATAGTTTTGAGTAATACCCCAAAGGTTGATGATCAATACTTCAGCATCAATTTTATCCGAAAGTTTACCTTGTTCTTGCCATGCGGCAATCACTTTAGATTTTCGTTTAAACAGTTTACGTAAAGGACCTTTCAGGATCGGCAAGATATGCGGTGCGCCTTGAATAATCTCTAAAGCAAATAATTTTGATGCTTTTGGTTGAGTACGAGAAACCTCAATTTTTTGCATTAAATATTGTGAAATAGCTTCAGTGGGTTCAAGTTCTGACTCAAGCATTTGCAAAGGGGCTAACCACTTCTGCATCACGGTCGTTAAAACTTCAACGTAAAGTGCTTCTTTATTTTCATAATAATAGAAAATATTCGACTTGTGCATTTCTGCCAGTTGCGCAATTTCATCTAGACTTGCACCACTGAATCCATACACAGAAAAAACATCGAGTGCGGCTGCCAAAAGTTGCTGCCGTTTTTGCGTACTTTTTTTCTGTTCCATCTCGTCAATTAACAATAACAATAATCATATAAATTGTACGGCAAAATGTGCGATTTGTGCACAAGGATTATGGTATTTCAGGTAGATTATGAAGAATAATTGTGTAGTTAAGTGATTAAATTGATATAAGCGCTTTAATTAAATATTTTTGATTAACAATGGTTCAGTTTTACCTAATAAATGATGAAATGCCGATTCTATTCTAATGCGTATTTTTACACGAATGAAACGTGACCGATCTGAGCTGAAAGATAGATGCTTAATAAATAATTGCAAAATTGTGTTGAACAAGCACATTAGGCAACAACTTTGCGATATGCATAGAGACGCACCGTCAAAGTCATTGCTTATGTTTAAGTCGATAAAACGGCTTGTAGCACTTGTTGTTCTAATTCAGAAAATTGAATATTTTTCTGTCTAGGACGTGCAAGATCGACTTTAAATTGATGCGCGATACGGCCTTTATCTAGCAAAATAATACGATCTGCCAGCTGGACAGCTTCACTGACATCATGCGTTACTAAAATCGTGGTAAATCCTTGTTCCAACCATAAACGCTCGATTAAGGCTTGCATATCTAAACGTGTAAGTGCATCGAGTGCGCCCAAAGGTTCGTCTAGAAGTAAGATTCGCGGTGTATGCGACAAAGCACGAGCTAAGGCTGCACGTTGACGTTGTCCACCCGAAAGTTGCGCAGGCCAATGGTCCGCTTTTTCCTCTAAACCGACTTTACTGAGTAAGTGAGTGGCTTTGTCATGTTGAGATTTTTCTAGACCCAACTGGACATTTTTCAATACGCTCTTCCAAGGCAAGAGGCGAGGGTCTTGGAACATCACACGGATATCATCTGAAGTAATCCCTTCACGGAAATTAAGTGCAGACTTGAATTTAATTTCGCCATAACTGGGTTGTTCTAAATCTGCGATTAAGCGTAAGAGTGTGCTTTTACCACAACCACTGCGCCCAACAATAGCGACAAACTCACCGGATTCAATATGGAGGTCTAAGTCTTCAAGAACCGTGACTTTGTCATAAAATTTATGCAGTTGTTCTATATTAATTTCTGCACCAATTATTTTGGCATTTTCCACTGGATGAGTCTTCTCAGAATGATGATCCTTGCCAGATTGATGACTCTCTTCAGTCACTGGATTATCATCAGATCGATGATTGCGATGAGGGTCGTTTGCATAGTTTTGAATACTTAAATCAGTCATGAGAATCTCCTATTTTTGATAGCCTGGATGCCAGCGCAATAAATATTTTTCTAAGGAAACTGCAAGTACATCTGCCAATTTACCCAATAAGGCATACAGTAAAATACCCACGAGTACGATATCTGTTTGCAGAAACTCACGCGCATTCATGGTCATATAACCAATTCCAGCCTGTGCAGAGATGGTTTCAGCAACAATCAACAGAACCCAAACGAGACCAAGTGCAAAGCGTAATCCCACCAAAATAGAGGGTAAAGCACCGGGTAAAATAATTTCTTTATAAAGCTGCCAGCGTGTCAGACCATAGCTTTTCCCCATTTCTATCAACTGTGGATCAACAGAGCGAATACCATGATAAGTATTGATATAAATAGGGAAAAATACCCCAATCGCAACCAAGAATAGTTTGGCTGTTTCATCAATACCAAACCAGAGAATCACCAAAGGAATGAGCGCTAAGGCAGGTATGTTGCGGACCATTTGTAAAGTTGTATCCAGCAGCGTGGAAGCCACTTTCGATGAGCCATTGAGTAATCCTAAAAAGAGCCCAAGTCCCCCACCAATAACTAAACCAATAATGGCACGGCCCGCACTGACTTGAACGTGTTTCCACAATTCACCACTGATAAGGAGTGTCCAAAAAGCGCTTACGACCGCCGTTGGCGCAGGTAATACGCGGCTCTCTAAAAGACCTGTAACCGAAGCAATTTGCCAAATTGCGATTAATACAATCGGGACCAACCAAGGCAACAAACGTTGCCCCAGCTGTTTAGTTCCACGCGACAGAAAACTTTCGCTTTTTGGCGTCTTACTTTTGCTGATTACAATGGATGTTCTGGTCGACGTTTCCAACTGTGCGGTCATGCTGGCTCCTGTTTTTTATCATCCTTTTTATTTTCTTCAGGCGTATAGTTATTGGCTACGATTTCCCCGAAAGGTCCCGTCAAATTAGGTTGAGCCAGTTTTTGACGCGTTTCGATAGGCAGTAGAGGGAATACTAATTCCGCAAAACGAATAGATTCTTCTAAGTGTGGGTAGCCTGAAAAAATAAAAGTATCAATGCCTAAGTCTGCATACTCTTGAATACGATCTGCAACCGTTTGTGGGTCACCGACCAATGCCGTTCCAGCACCACCGCGAACAAGACCGACGCCCGCCCAAAGATTAGGAGAGACTTCAAGTTTAGAGCGATCTCCGTTATGCAGTTCAGCCATACGACGTTGACCGATTGAGTCCATGGTTTTGAATTTTGCTTGTGCTGCTTGAATCGTTGCGTCGTCTACATACTGAATCAGTTCTTCAGCTGCGGCCCAAGCTTGCGCATTGGTTTCGCGGACAATCACATGTAAACGAATACCATAATTTAAAGTACGACCACGTGCTGCTGCTTTTACACGGACATTTTCAAGCTTTTGTTTGACGGCCGCAGGGGGTTCACCCCAAGTGAGATAAGTATCGACTTGTTCTGTTGCCAGCTCGACAGCATCGTCTGATGAGCCACCAAACCAAAGTGGTGGATAGGGTTTTTGAATCGGTGGATACAACAGTTTTGCGCCGTCAACTTGTAAGCGTTCACCATGGAAAGTAAAGCTTTCTCCTGTGTGTGAACGAGTCAGAATTTCACGCCAAATTTTGGTGTATTCGGCTGCAGTTTTATAACGCGTCGAGTGATCTTCATAGACACCATCCCCTTTTAATTCTTCTTCATCGCCACCTGTGACTAGATTTAATAAGACCCGGCCATTGGACAAGCGATCAAAAGTTGCTGCCATACGCGCAGCCAAAGCAGGGGTGGTTACACCAGGTCGCAAAGCCACAAGGAATTTTAGATTTTTGGTTGCATCAATCAAGCTTGCAGCCGTAATCCAAGGGTCTTCACATGAACGACCTGTTGGAATCAATACACCTTCATAACCTAAGTTATCGACAGCAACAGCAATCTGTTTCATATAAGCATGATCGACTTGACGTGCGCCTTTGCTGGTACCTAAGTAGCGACTGTCACCATGTGTAGGAATGAACCAAAAAATTTTCATGTCAATTATCCTTACTGAATAGATCTAAACTGAATAGATTTAAAATTATTTACGAACATCGTTCTGTTGAATGGCATCTTGAATATTGATTTTTTTCGGAATCAATTTCTCTGCATAAAACAAATCTGCAATTTTCTGTTGTGACTCAATTGTTTCAGGTGTTAATGGACGAATTGGAGATGGCTTTAAGCGGCGGTCCAACGAATGCTGAGCAATCTCTTTGGTCAATCCTGTACTGCTGGCATAGAGTTCGACAGCTTGCGCTTGATTATTCAAAACCCATGTATCTGCTTGATTCAAGCTATGTAGCACTTTGCCTACAGCTTGAGGATGCGCTGTGGTGAATTTTGGATTGGTGATGTAATAAGCATAGGTTTTAGGAAAATCTTGACCATCGATCAATACATCAACTTTATGAGTCAGCTCTACTGCAGACAGATACGGATCCCAAATCGACCACGCATCAATTGAACCTTTGTCCAGTGCTGCACGAGCATCAGCAGGGGGTAACCAAATCGGTTGAATGTCTTGCCAAGTGAGACCTGCTTTTTCCAGAACTTTAGCCAAAAGTTCGTGTGCACTAGAGCCTTTTTGCACTGCAATACGTTTGCCTTTTAAATCTTCTATTTTTTTGATGGCAGAGTTTTTAGGTATCACAATGCCGAGCGAGTTCGGTGGGTAAACCTCATAACCTGCATAACTAATGTCTTTATCAGCCGCTTGTGCAAAGATAGGTGGCGTATTACCCACAGCACCAAAATCTACTGCACCGACAGCTAAAGCTTCAAGCATTTGAGGTCCAGCAGGGAACTCACGCCATTCTACTTTCACCCCAGGGAACTCTTTTTCAAGCAATTTTTGCTCGCGAGTCACCAATAAATTTAATGATGATTTCTGGAAGCCAATTGAAATACTTTTAACTGTTTGTTCAGTGGTGTCAGTCGGCGCTGCTTGTTTATCTTTCTGTTCTGTTTTTTGGCATGCAACCAAAGCCAAAGTGAATGTTGCTAAGCTGGTCACTGCAATTTTTTTGTAGTTATTCATGACTGATCCCCGTTCATTCTTTAGAAGTATTGGTTAAAATTGCAGCTTGGATATTGATTTGATTTGGAATAAGTTTTTGTTGGTAGAAAGCATCTGCAACATATTGTTGTTCTTTCACCACATCTGCAGAAATAGGTTTCACACCAAAGCCCATGCGTGAGATAGAAGATTTCAGAATATCGAATGATAATCCTGTTGGTTTTTCTAATAATTTGCTGGCTTCATTCTGATTCTGCGCAACCCATTGCGTGGTTTC
>JAHLFF010000200.1 GCA_018883945.1 Candidatus Acinetobacter avistercoris | reverse complement strand
AAAGAATAAGACCCATGATGAAAATATTTTTAAATAAAGAAAATTTTTTTAAGAGCATTTGATAAACATTTTTGGATTTAATATTCCAAAAATTTACAAAAACACATAATGTTTTTTAATTTTCATTAATTAATATTATTGTGACACAATAGTCATTATTAATTAAAAATATGACATAACTTAAATTTAGATAATATTAGCAAAAATATTTATATATTATTTATATGTCACAATACAAAAAAACGATTAATATAAAAATCCGTTCTACTCGTTATATTTGATTTGATTTTTTATACTCAATACTACAATCAAAAACATCAAAATAATTTTTAAATTCTATAAAGTATATGCCCCCAACAACTCACTTTTAATAAAGAGTAGATCTAAAAAACCTAGCTCTTTTTAATCTTTTCAATCATGAAAAACCCAGTATAAAGATTCGCTCTAACAGTCTCAATGATTGGAATATTAAAAAACTCTAAGAATTAACGATCAATATGATCTAGATATAGCAAATTCTTCCTATAGATGCATACTCAGCCTAAAATAAAATAATTCAAAATAATACAAATACTTAAATAAAAAAAACCAAATATATTTTCTTTATTGGCTTTTCATAAAGTCATAATATTTCTTATAAAATCATACAAATACTATTTTCAAACTAATAAATAAAAGATTCTTAAATCTCAAGATCTACACATCACTGTCTAAAGACTTCATTCATTTTTTAAATAACGTAATTGAATATTTAAATCACACATTCAGTTCTTGCTATAAATTTCATTCAATCAAAATCTGAGTGACTAATTTTCATGACCATATTTTTTTAAAAACTAAATAATAGAAGTGCTATTTTTTTAAAAATTTAATTTTAAAAAAAATAAATAAATATTTTTTTGTGACGCAATTCACAGTGCAAATATACAAACACTATTTAGTTCAAGTTAATAATCAAAATAATCATTGTTAAGTTAAATTAAAATATGGACAATAAATATACAAAATCTAGTTCTACTATTAATTACTAATTGTTTACTGGAAACACATGTTTTTAAGCTAACTATTCTATTAGGTGTCATTATGAAATTTACAACTCTTGGTGCATTAACGATTTTATCTTTAGCTTTCACAGGATGTGTAAGTACAACATCAATGGGCACAGTTGGGTCTGATCGTAAACAACTTATGATTATTCCGGAGTCTGTTTGGAATAATGCTGCAAATCGTAGTTTTAATAAGTTTGAGAAAAAAGCCAAAAATAAATCAGTATATTTGGTTGACCCTCGTTTAGATAAAATTATGGCCCGCTTGATTCCTCATGCGAATGATTATTTAGTTGATAACCGAAAGAAAATTAATTGGAAAATTAATGGAAACTTGAGTAGTAAACTGAATGCTCACTCTTTTCCAAGTGGTCAAATTGTTGTCAATACTGCGGTCTATCTGTTTGAAGATTTAAGTGATGATGAATTAGCCACCTTAATTTCGCATGAAATGGCTCATATTATTCGAAGTCATAGCCGTGAAAAAGCGTCTGTATATGCTGCAACAAACTTGAGTTTAATGGGCGCAACGATGGGTGTGGGTTATGGTCTGAGTGTCGCAAGTAGTTTAGGTGGAAACTATGGCGTGAATAGCTCTCATAGCCGTCACCTAGAAGAAGAAGCCGATATCATTGGTCTCGATTTGATGGTCAGAGCTGGTTTTGATCACACAGCAACATTAAGCTTTTGGGATAAGTTCGAAGCAAAATTATCAAAAAGAAATGTCGATTCTAAAATACCTACATTTTTATCCAGTCACCCTACTTCCGCTCAACGTAAAAGTGTTTTAAAGCAACACATTATGACTATCGATCTACAAACAACACAACCTTCTATATACACTGCAAAGAATTAATTCTTGAGCAAAGTTAGTTTTAGACAATACACTTTATTTTTATGAATAAAAAAGCGCTATATAGCGCTTTTTTATCTCTTATATTGAGCTCTTGATAATTTTTTTAATTTTATGGGTCTACAAATAAATCGACCATCAATTCGTCATCAGAAGCTTCAACTCGATATTTTTCAAAATCCTGAACGCCACTTTCTCTTAGAATTTCTTCATCGATTAATAATCGCCCTGTAATCGATCTATTTTGACTGCTGATAATTGCATAAGCTGCATCCGCCATAATTGCTGGAGTTCTCGCCTTGCTGAATAGCTCTCGCCCGCCTAAAGAAAACTCAATCGCCGCAGTTGCAATAATGGTACGAGGCCATAAGCCATTCACACTCACACCATAGCGCTCAAACTCTTGATTCATCCCCATGGTCAACATACTCATACCATACTTACTAATCGTATAAGGTGAATGTACGGCAAACCATGACTCTTTCAAATTGATAGGTGGCGATAGGCTGAGAATATGTGGATTCTCGCTTTTCTTTAAATAAGGTAATGCAGCCTGACTACAGACCATTACAGCCCGAGTATTGACCTGATACATCAAGTCAAAACGTGTTGGATCTAAATTCTCAACACCATTTAAACTAATTGCACCTGCATTATTTATGAGGATATCAATTCCACCAAAATGTTCAGCAGCTTGCTTCATTGCTGCAGCAACAGCATCTTGATCACGCACATCGAGTTGAAGAGGTAATGCTCGCCCTCCCGCTGCCTCAATTTCTTCAGCAACTGAATAGATCGTTCCGCCTAACTTTGGATGCGCTGTCGTGGTTTTGGCTGCAACGACAATATTCGCACCATCTTGAGCTGCTTTTAATGCAATCTCACGGCCGATACCTCTACTTGCGCCTGTAATAAATAGCGTTTTCCCTTTAAGCAACATACATCCCTCATTCTTATTTATCTAATTAACACCCTCTCACTGTACAAAATAAAAGCAAAAACTCAAAATTAGATTTTGAACCAGAAAGTCGCCAAACATCAGATTATGCTATTTCTTTTCCTATAAATGTTTGAATGCCGTAATTTAAACAATATAAATATATAATATTTATCGTTATTTTCTAGGTTTTTAAGATAGCAATTTATACCAGTTTGAAGCGAGATGATGATTCAATAAGACTATTCATCTTTAAGCGTCACTCGTTAAAGAAATCTGTTTCAATCAGATTTATTATCAACAGACCATTTTCTAACAATTCAATGTATCAATATATCTATTCAGCTTTACAATGAGCCTCCTTGCTATCTTACATAAACATCTAAACCAACAAACGACTACAAGACTCATAAAATACTTTTTTAGGGCTCATTCTTCTTTTCACTATTTGGAAAAAAATGATCATTAAGCTATGCAATCCATTGGGCAAAGCAGAAATGACAGGTACAAAATCAAAAATATGTTTAATGAAATAGTCGAAAACAATGTTTATAAAGATCAGAAATTAAAAATTCAAGCAATTAAGGGTTTCTCACAACGCTATGACTTTGAATTTTGAACTTAAAATTTGAAGAAAAAAAAAGCCCTAAGAGGAGTATATTCTTTGGGCTTAGTAAACTAAATTTGTGTAGGACTTAAATATATCTCATTTTTTTCACAATTTATAATTATTTTTAAATTTACTAAATATAATTATTAATTTCATAGACTTAATTTGCACAAAAACAATAAAATGAGAAAGATTCACACCCTCATTTCAAGTTCATAGCTCAGTAATGATTGTTATTAATTTAGCAGTTCAGTTTTTCTTAACTGTTTAAGTGCATCTATTTCGTTGTAAATTTGTTGTTGCAACTGATCTCTAAAAACCTTTAGCTGTTCATCTGTTCTCACTTCAGCAAGACTTAAACGAGGTAGAAACTTAAAGTAGAAAGGAATTCTTTTGGGAATAATATTTTTCGGTATCGAAGGGATCACATCCCCCTGTCTTAATAGTTTGCCAATTTTGGGCACACTTAATATTTTTTTAAACCAGCTCTTTTCCAACAAAATATTAGCATCATAAGCTAAATCAAAAACATCATCCCCGCCCAAGGCAGCAAACGGCGCAATTTCATAATTAAATATTTGTGCTAATTTCAAGAAACCATAGCGCTGTTTCCAGATGAGTTGGTATTGTTCGCCTTTACGCTTTACCACTTCTCTACCACCACCAGGGAAAACTAAAATCGAATACCCTTGTCGCATTGCTTCTTGCGCGTATTCTTGTAAGCCTTGTACAGCACCCATTTTTTTGACCATATCACGCCAAAGTGGGACCTTAAAATGCACATGATCGGCTAAACTCACAATCGCTATTTTATGCTCTGTAAATAAATAATCAATGAATATAGGTGAATCTAAAACACCATAAATCGTGTGATTACCGACATACATTGCAGGTTTCTGCGTATTTAAATTTTCAGTACCGATAAATGTTGGTTTAAAATAAAAGCGCTGCAATGCACTCCCCAGTCGAATCATTTTCGAGTTGTGCTCGATATGCAGCGCTTTTTGAGTCATTTTGATCTACTTATTTAAGTTAGCTTTTAAGCCACTCGTTTTTGAACGAGAATTGAACCCACTGAATAGCCTGCACCAAATGAACAAAGTACACCGTACTCACCATCATTCACTTGATCCGCTGTACGATGCAGCGCAATAATGACACCAGCAGATGAAGTATTGGCAAATTCATCTAGAATAATCGGCACAAGCGCTGGATCTGCTTCAGCAGCGGCTTTCCCCACCACCAATTTCAAAATCAACTCATTCATGCTGGCATTGGCTTGATGTAACCAAAACCGCTTCACATTACTCGGCTCAATTTGGTTCTTTTCAAGTTGCTGCGTAATCATTTTAGCGACCAATGGACAAACTTCTTTAAACACTTTGCGTCCATCTTGACGAAATTGCTTATCATCAGCAGTCGCATTTTCACTAAAATTCAAGAAACCAAAGTTATTACGAATATTATTAGAGAATTGCGTAAACAGCTGTGTATCTAATATTTCAAAACCCGTTTTCGTTTCTGTATCTTCAATAATAGATGCGGTCGCAACATCACCAAAAATAAAGTGACAATCACGTGAGCGGTAATCTGTATGACCAGATGTGATTTCAACGTTGATCAATAGCACACGGCGCGCACCGCATTTTATTGCATCATAAGATTGCTTTAGACCGAACGTCGCAGCTGAACATGCCACATTCATGTCATAAGCATAGCCTTGAATCCCTAATGCCGTTTGAATTTCAATGGCTACAGCTGGATAAGCACGTTGTAAATTTGAACATGCCAAGATTACAACATCAATATCTTCAGCTGTAACGCCTGCATTTTCCATCGCTTGTTTGGCAGCAATAACACCCCATTCAGCTTGTAGTGAAAGTTCATCATTGCTACGTTCGGATAGATTTGGACGTAATCTTTTTGGATCCAGCACACCTGATTTTTCAACCACATAACGTGCTTTTACACCCGATGCTTTTTCAATAAATTCAGCGCTAGAACCACGGCGAGCTTCAATCTCACCTGCTGCAATCTTTTCAGCATTTTCATGATTAAAAAGTTCTACATAAGCATTTAAACTTTCAACTAACTCTTCATTGGTCACAACTTCAGTGGGATGATACAAGCCAGTACCTGTAATACGTATGCCCATGTAAAACTCCTTCTTAAATTCACTAGAATTTCAAAACTAATACTATATTAACTGATTCCGAGACGTTCCCATACTTTTTGTATACGCGTTGAAGAAATAGGCATCTTGGTTTTCATGGGTTGTGAGAATAAAGAAATACGAAGCTCCTCAACCATAAAATAGACATCTTTCATACGCGGCTCTTTGGGATGTTTAAACAACTTGTCCATCCATGGATCGACTTGTTTAATCGCATCATCATCACGCTGTAAATTATTCGATAAACGCTCTAAACGCATCAGCAAAGCTTTTAGGTAACGCGGAAACTCAACCCACACATCCACAGGCTTACTATATACAAAATGAGCTAAATCCATCAAATCCAGTTGATCTTCCATATCATCAATATTCTTGGCATAAATATTTTGATTGAGCACCAACAGTTGCTGCCGAATTTGCTGCCACTGAATATAAATATCGCTCATGATTTTCAGGGTTTCCTGACCATGCGTTAAAAACTCTTTCTTCACCTTCACCAGTAGCGTTTGGTAATCAGACTCATTAAAAGGTAATTCTGTAATCGACTTTTGTAGTGTGGCATAAACCAACATTTGTTCAAGCTTGGCTTTGTCTCCTAAGGGAGAATAAGCCAGCGCCATAGATTTAGAGATTTGCTTTTTCAACTGACGAATCAAATCACCCAATTGCAGATGGACTAATCGAATTACCCCTTCGCGGTGCTTTAAATTCGCTTCACTTTGGTCATTAAAGGTTTGAATTACGACACCAGATTCATCTTTAGCATCGAGTTCTTCAAATTTTTTACTGGCCACCAAAGCTTGGTATTGCTTAACCAAAACGCCTGTCACTTTTTGGGAGGTTTCAAACACAAATTGTTCTGGGAAATTTGTGAACTCACCTTTTAACTGTTTAACTGGACTATGCGTTTCAGCGCGGCAACGTGCCTTTAACTCTGCCAGATCACGACCCTTTTCAATCAATTTACCTTTTTCATCAATGACTTTAATATAAGGCAATAGATATTGATCAATACGTTCAAATGAAAAATCTTTCTCAGTAATTTGATCGCCACGTAACGCAAAAGCTAAATACTGAAATATATGCTGATTCAGATGTACTGCATCAATACCTTTGATGAGTTTACGTGCGGTATCTGGAATAGGCACCAGATTACGACGCTTATCTTTGGTCAAGGCTTTGAGTAAAGCCTCAATTAAATCCTGACGCCAGCCTGGAATACCCCAAGACCAAATATTTTCATCCACTTGTGCCAAAGCTTGGATAGGAATTTTAACCGTTGCACCATCTTCATCATGACTTGGATCAAAACGATAGCTCGCCGCCAAGCGCAAAGCACCGTTATGTAAATAGTCTGGAAATTGTTGTGTCGTAGGACGATCATCCATCCACAATGAATCCTCCTCAATAAATAAATATCGAGGCTGACTTGGTTCAACAGTGGCGCGCCAATCTTCAAAACTTCGTCGACTTGCAATCTCTGGAGGTACTTTTGCTGCATAAAACTGATAAATCGTTTCTTCATCAACCACCAGATCTCGTCGACGTAACTTATCTTCTACACGCTCAACCTCTTCGAGTTTAAGTAAGTTATGCTTTAAAAATGGCGGCGTAATACCAAGATTACCCGTTGTTAGCGCATCTCGAAGAAATATTTCATGTGCCGCTTCTTGGTCAACTTTCTCATAGTTCATCAAAAGCTTAGGTTGAACGATCAAACCAAATAACGAAATTTGATCATAAGCATTCACGATACCCGCTTTTTTTGACCAATGTGGTTCAAAGTAATGATGTTTGAGTAAATCACCTGCAGCGAGCAAAATCCATTCAGGTTCAATTTTCGCCAGCGTTCTTAGATAGACTTGAGATGTTTCGACCATCTCGAATGCCATAACCCAAGGCGTGTTGCTCTTGTGCAATGTTGACGCTGGAAAAATCCGTGCTTTTTGTTGACGCACTGCCATAAAGACATTGCGTTCATCCGTTTTATTGGCAATAAAAGATAAAAGCCCAGTTAGCAAAGCCCGATGTAAATTTTCATAATTGGCATTTTTACTATTAAAAGAAAGTTTTAACCCTTCAGCCAGTTCGGACAATTGCTCATGTGTCTTTTTCCACTCACGTATACGCAACCAACTTAAAAAATGCTGACGTGCAAAATTACGTCGCTTATTTTCATTCATTGTTTCGCGGTTCTGCTGCAAGGTATCCCACAACTTGATATAAAATAAAAAGTCAGATTCACCTTCTTTAAATAATGCATGCTTCTGATCAGCTTGCATTTGTTTATCGGCAGGACGTTCACGCGGATCTTGTACAGCCAAAGCAGAGACAATGATAAGCACTTCTTTCAATACCCCAAAGTGCGCTCCACCCAAAATCATACGCGCTAAACGCGGATCGATCGGCATCTTCGCCATCATTTGACCGATTTTGGTTAAAGCATCTTGCTTTACAGGTAAATTAGATTGTTTGGTTTTATTGGATTTTTCTGTTTGAAAATTTTCATTTCCAGTAATTTGAATGGTTGAATTCGACGGAGAAGTTTTTTTCTCACTCATCGCACCCAATTCAATCAAGAGCTTACGACCGTCATTTACCAGACGATGATCAGGTGGCTCAATAAAGTCGAAATCTTCAAGCGAACCCAAATTCAAACTTTGCATCTGTAAAATAACGGATGCTAAGTTGGTTCGCTTAATTTCAGGTTCGGTAAACTCAGGACGGCCCAAGAAATCGTCTTCACTATAAAGACGGATACAGACACCTGGCGCAATACGGCCACAGCGCCCTTTACGTTGATTGGCTGCGGCTTGTGAAATCGCTTCAATAGGTAAACGTTGTACACGGGAACGATAGCTATAGCGTGAAATACGCGCAAAACCACTGTCAATAACGTAGCGAATATTGGGAACCGTCAGTGCAGTTTCAGCAACGTTAGTGGCAATGATGATCCTTCGACCACCACCTCCTGCATTAAAAATACGCTGCTGTTCTGCGATCGCAAGTCGCGCATAAAGTGGGAGAATTTCGGTGTGTTTTGGACCAAACTTCTGTAAGGTTTCTTGTAATTCTCGAATTTCAAGTTCAGTGCTTGCAAAAATTAGAATATCTGCATGTTCAGGATGACCTTTTTCTTGGGCATCTTGAAAGCATTCTTCTACGGCTTGAACAACGGCTCTCGGTAAGTTTTCTTCAAAATCATCAAATTCATCGTCATCACTTCCAACAATACTCATTTCTGAGATCGGACGATAACGTAACTCTACAGGGAAACTACGGCCTTCAACTTCGAAAACAGGTGCATTATTGAAATAAGCACTAAAACGATTTACGTCCAACGTTGCAGACGTCACAATGACCTTCAAATCTGGACGTTTCGGCAACAACTGCTTCAAATAGCCCATAATGAAATCAATATTGAGTGATCGCTCATGCGCCTCATCAATAATAATCGTATCGTATTTAGTTAAAAAACGATCATGGCCAAGCTCAGCAAGCAAAATACCATCGGTCATTAAACGAACCAATGAATCCTGTGACCCCTGCTCATTAAAGCGAATTTTAAAACTGATCGATTCGCCGAGTTTTTCACCCACCTCTTCAGCTATACGCTGAGAAACTGTGCGGGCTGCCAAACGACGTGGCTGCGTATGACCAATCATGCCTGTCAAACCACGCCCAGCAAGCATCGCAATTTGTGGCAACTGCGTGGTCTTACCCGAACCTGTTTCGCCTGCCACAATAACCACTTGGTTCTGCTGAATGGCTTCAATCAGTTTGTCTTTATATTGCGTTACAGGTAAATCTTGGTTCAGTTTAATCTGAGGGATACTGTCCAGACGTGAACGTACCTTTAAATTGGATTTTTCAAATAATTCTTGGTACTGCTTCGGATTAGCATCTTTACCTTTACGCAGTCGATTTAAACGATGACGGTCGCGAGCCATGACCCATTGATCTACATTTAAATGACTTACCACAGATAACTTACCCTAAAAGCGAAAACGACTGGCATATTTTACGCTGTAACAAGGTACAGGCATAGTCTTTCACCAACAAAACATTTGACTTAAAACAACGCTGAGTTTCATGTTATTTCCTTAGTGCTTTGGAATTAATGCAAAGAAAGATCAAAAGGGTACTTTTATTTTAAGAGTTTTTATTAAGGGATTTTTCTTTTAGAGATATTTGTTTAGAGTATTCGAGATAAAGCTTTAAT
>JAHLFF010000199.1 GCA_018883945.1 Candidatus Acinetobacter avistercoris | reverse complement strand
CAGCAGGCTTCCTTGTAGCGGCAAGTGAATATTTAAACGATCATCACTCTACTGAGATTTTTGCCAATCCTGAAGCGGCTAAGCGTTTTAGCTCCGACACTTTCTTTGGTTATGACTTTGACAGCACAATGCTTCGTATTGGTTCAATGAACATGATGTTGCATAGTGTAGAAAACCCAAGTATTGAAAACCGTGATTCTTTAAGTGAAGCGCATTCACATATTGCTGAAAAGTACAGTTTGATTTTAGCCAATCCGCCATTTGCCGGCAGTTTGGACAATGAAAGTTGTGCGAAGAATTTGCAAGCAATAGTTAAAACCAAAAAGACTGAATTACTGTTTTTAGCCTTGTTCTTACGTTTGTTAAAAACAGGTGGTCGTGCTGCGGTGATTGTGCCTGATGGCGTGTTATTTGGTTCATCTAAAGCGCATAAAGATTTGCGTCAAAAGATTGTGGAAGAGCAAAAGCTTGAAGCCATAATTTCGATGCCGTCAGGTGTGTTTAAGCCGTATGCAGGGGTTTCGACTGCAATTATGATTTTTACCAAAACCATGTCTGGTGGTACGGACAAAGTTTGGTTCTATGATATGCAGGCAGATGGTTATACGTTAGATGATAAGCGTAATGAGCTAGATGCGTCTAAACATGAAAATAACAACATTCCTGACATTATTGCCCGTTTTAAAAACTTGGAAGCCGAAAGCTCTCGTAAAGCCACAGAGCAAAGTTTTATGGTGGATAAAGCCGATATTGTTGCCAATGGTTATGACCTGTCGATTAACCGTTATAAGGAAGTGGTCTATGAGCAAGTGGAATATGAAGCACCAAGTAAGATTTTGGCGGATTTAGAAGTGCTTGAGCAGGATATTTTAAAAGGAATGGCTACGCTTAAGGAGATGCTTAAGTGAGTTTTCTTAAAATGAGATTGGATCAAGTTTGCTTAATACGCAGAGGTTCAACAATCACTAAGAATAACGTTAAAGCTGGAAATATACCTGTAGTTGCAGGTGGTAAGACCTCTACAATTTCACATAATGAAGCTAATCGTGATGCAAATACAATTACAGTAAGCGCATCAGGGGCAAGTGCAGGATACGTTAATTTTTGGCAAGTTCCTATTTTTGCTTCTGATTGCTCAACCGTTGAAGTGATTAATGAGTTAGCTGATATCAATTATGTTTATTATTTTTTGAAGTTTAAGCAGGATTACCTATATTCTTTACAGGCTGGAGCGGCTCAACCGCATGTTTATGCAAAAGATATTGCAAAAATTGAAATCCCCCTCCCACCACTTGCAGAACAACGCCGAATTGCCTCTATTTTAGATCAAGCGGATGAGCTACGCCAAAAACGTCAGCTAGCGATTAAAAAGTTAGATCAGCTTTTACAGGCCGAGTTTATAAGTAAATTCCATCAAAAAAACTATCCTGAATTTAAGGTTTCTAATTTATTGGAAAATGATAAATCTATGAGAACAGGCCCATTTGGTAGTCAACTTCTACATAGTGAATTCGTTGAAGAAGGAATTCATGTACTTGGAATTGATAATGCGGTTCAAAATAGCTTTAATTGGGCTAAACCTAGATTTATTACTGAAGAAAAATATAAAGACTTGAAGCGTTATACCGTGAAGCCCAAAGATGTAATCATTACGATTATGGGCACTTGTGGGAAATGTGCAGTTGTACCCGATGATATTCCGAAGGCAATTAATACAAAACACTTATGCTGTATTACTTTAGATCAAAATAAATGTAACCCTGAATTTTTACATTCCTACTTCTTGCTTCATCCAACAGCTCGGAATTATTTAGATTCAAGAGCTAAAGGAGCAATTATGTCGGGGTTAAATATGGGAATTATCAAAGATCTTCCAGTAGAATTACCACCAATAGAAATGCAAAATGAGTTTTCCATTTTAAAACAAAAGGTTATTTTACAAAGATCTTTAATGGAAAAAAAATTATCTAAGATTAATGACTTATTTTCATCACTACAAAACCAAGCATTTAACGGCACTTTATAACACTTAATTAAAATATGAGGGAATATATACATGAGCAATTTCTCGTTTTTAGAACCTGAATTTAAAAGCTTGGCAGCGACTGCCAAAGAAGCCGAAAAGCTCACGTATATATCCCCACAATTTGCCCTTGCAGCAGCTCGTACATCACTCGAAAACCTTGTGCTGTGGTTGTATCAATACGACAAAAAACTCACCCAACCATACGATGCTTCACTACATAACTTACTTAACGACATCAAATTTAAAGATTTAATCCCACCCTATATTTGGGACAAAATGGACAACATTCGCATGGTCGGCAACAGTGCCGTACATGGGAAAAAGTTCAAACAACTCACCACCGAAGAAACGGTAAACCATATCAGCCATTTATTCCTGATGTATATTTGGTTTGAACGAAACTATGGCTCACCCTCAAAAGACCGTTCGCAGCCGCATGTCTTTAAAACTGAACTTATTCCAAACGCAGACAGCACCGAACAAATCACTGCGAATCAAGAACAACTTAAACTAGAAGTTGCACGCTTAGAAAAAGAGCTTGCTGAACAACATAAAAAAGAACGAGAAAGAGAACAAAAGCTTTTTGAACTCTCAGCAAACCCTGAAGTGCGTGAACAATTACTTGCCAATATAGATGCGGCACGTGCTCAAAAGCGTGCTGAAGTCGAACAAGCCAAAATTGCCAACAGCAAAATCGAAGACCATACCGACTATAAAGAAGACGAAACCCGAAAACTTAAAATTGACCTCATGCTTGAAGAAGCAGGTTGGGAGATTGGCACAACGGTGCGTGAAGAGGTTGCTGTAACAGGTATGCCAAGCCCATCGGGTAAAGGTGCAGTGGATTATGTACTGTATGATGCCAATGGCTTGCCTTTGGCTGTGGTTGAAGCTAAACGTACATCCACCGACCCAGATATTGGACAACAACAAGCCAAGCTCTATGCAGACTGTTTAGAGCAACAAACAGGACAACGGCCTGTCATATTCTATACCAATGGTTACAAAACCCGAATTTGGAACGATGTGCAAGGTGGTCCACCACGCTTAGTTCACGGCTTTTATACGCAGGCAGAACTCAAACGTCTGATCGAAAGACGGAAGAACAACCCTGATTTAAGTAGCTTCCCGATCAATGCGGACATTGTCGAGCGTTACTACCAAACTCGTGCCATCAAAGCCATGCTTGCAGCCTATCAACGTAAAGAACGTGCAGGCTTACTGATTATGGCAACAGGCACAGGTAAAACACGTACTGCCATTGCACTGGTCGATGTGCTAATGAAAGCAAATGTGGTACAAAAGGCGTTATTCCTTGCTGATCGTACATCTTTGGTCAATCAGGCGCACAATGCCTTTAAAGCCAATTTAAAAGATGCTTCATTCGTCAATTTACTTGAGGATAAAAATCAAGTTGGTCGAGTGTATTTCTCGACCTATCAAACCATGATGGGTTTGATTGATGAAATGAATGCCGATGGCACACGTAAATTCGGTACAGGCATGTTTGACCATTATTATTGATGAAGCGCATCGAAGCGTATACCA
>JAHLFF010000198.1 GCA_018883945.1 Candidatus Acinetobacter avistercoris | reverse complement strand
CACTTACGACTTGGATTTCATCCAAGTCAAAGTTTGCGTAAGGGGATTCCCCTTAACCCCAAAAAACTGCTACGCAATTTTTTAAAAGCAAAAGCATCTCAAGGCGACTGCATGGCAATCTATCATTGTTCGACTAAAACGGTTAACCGAAGTTCGGGACGAACTGCGGTTGCATCTTCTGCATATCGTGCAGGGGAAAAACTCAAAGATGAGCGTACAGGATTGACGCATGACTTTACGAGAAAGGACGGTGTAGCCCATTCTGAAATTATCTCTAATTTAGATATTGAAATTGACCGTAATGAACTTTGGAACTTGGCAGAAAAAACCGAAAACCGTAAAGATGCCCGAACGGCTAGAGAATGGGTGATTGCCCTACCTGATGAATTAGACCCTGATCAACGTAAGGACTTGGCAAAAGACTTTGCCAGGTCCTTAGTTGATCGCTATGGCGTGATTGCAGATTTAGCCATCCATGAACCGAGCAAAGGCGGTAATGATAAGAACCATCACGCCCATATCATGCTCACCACCCGAAAGGCAGAATTAGATACGGACAAGAAACTTACCCTAACCACTAAAACCGATATTGAGTTAAGCAATGCCAAACGAAAAAGCCTTGGTATGGGGACAACCCAAGAAGACATTAAGCAAATTAGAGAAAAATGGGCAGACTTAGCCAATAAAGCATTGGAACGTGCAGGCTACCGAGAAAAAATAGATCACCGCAGCTATGCCGATCAGAACAACGGACTACAAGCCACCATCCATGAAGGCACCAAAGTCACTCAATTACGCAGACAAGGCATAGATACTGAAATTAGCCGTTTCAATGACAATGTGAAACAGCAGAACACCCAACAACTTGACCAACAGAAACAGCAGAAAGAGAGCGTTTTACAGCGTGGTTTAAACCGTGTCGATCAAGGTTTTGAGCAATGGCAGAAAAACCAAGAAAACAAACGCCTAGAACTGGAACGCCAAGCGGAAATGAAGCGACAACAAGAACTAGACAAACAACGAGCCGAGCAAGCAAATCGTAAGGCATCACGAAATTTAGATAATGATGGATGGTCACGATGAGTAACCAAAATGATTTAGACGACCAACTCTATATTTTATTGGCATCTATGAAGGAATACAGAGAAGCCATAGCAGATGATAACAAGCGATTAGAGACGTTCTACAATGAAGTAGCTAGCGGAGTACTCAATAAGGCTGAAAAGTCGCTAGAAATCGCAAATAAGAAGCATACAGGCGCATTGAATAACAGTATTCAGGCATTAAACGAAGCCACAAACAGACTGAACTCAAAATTTATCATCATTTTTGCTAGTGCATTTGTCGCCTTAGTGATGGTATTCATTTTGGCAATATTCTTATACGTGCCAAGCAAAGATGAAATTGATGAACGTAGAGCTGATATGGCTGTACTTAAAAAATATCCGCTACAAATTCGAGAAAGTGATGGCGAAACGCTAGTCAGAATTATGACTAAGAAATGCTATTCATTTGAGCCAAATAACGTCAAAAATAAAACTTATGATTGGTGTCGCATTGACCCTAAAAAATACTAGATGATCGGTACTTTGCTTGGTTTTTCTCATTACTGATCAGATTACAGCAAGCGCAAAGTTGCCCGACTTTGAAACATGGCTAAAGCCATATTTCAAAGCATCGAGCCAAGATAGATGAAATGCCTAAGCACATAAATTTTTCACTATTTATTTCTGCGCTTTCCAAACAATTCCGAGTGGCTACCAATTCGTACCAATTGCAAATAATCTTCTTGCTTGGCATAGATCAATACTAAATCAGGTTTAATGTGGCAGTCCCTAAAGCCTTCCCACTCACCAGTAAGACCATGATCACAATATTTTTCAGGCAAAACTATATCGCTACAAAGGCAATGTAGAACTTCTGCCCATGCAGGTGTAATTAGCTCTAAAAATTGCTTTTTAATATCTCTCTTAAATTGGCTTTCAGCTAATATCTTACGCATTGGCTAATTCTTGCATCGCTTTCATAAATTCTTCAGGTGTTTCATAAGCATCTGAAAAATCAGTTCTATTTTTTGCTTCAGTCAATGCTTTTCTTGTGACACTATTCGGCACATTCTCTGTCTCTGCATAATCAAAAGACAAGGGAATTTTATTGGTCTCAGCAACTTGTGTTAAAAACAATTTAAAGGCTTGTGATGCGCTCAGTCCATAACGCTCAAACACTGGAAATGCCCGATCACGCAAATCTTGCTCAAGTCGCAGATTAAAATTTGTTGTCGCCATATCATCACCTATGTTTTACAAAACATGTACTATCGTAAACCTAATGTACGCTAATAGTCTAAAAAATCACTCAAATTATTGTAAGAATTAGTTCCAATATCTGAATTTTGTATAACAGCCATTATGTTAAATGGGAGGGTATTTCATTGAGAATTCACAAAAATTTACCACTTATTAAACCTAAGAGTATGATTATTAATTATAAATAATTTACTTTTTCATAAAAATTAAATATTTTTTGGGCAGTATTACAATATTAAGTTATATAGTAAGGTTTCCTATGCTGAATCAAAATTTAAGAAAAGAATATCCAAACGAAAATCATCAATTTAATTTAAATCAAGAAGTTGATGTTTCAAAATTACAAGAAGACTTTCAACAGAATGGTTATATAAAATATAAGGCTTCAGAAGTTGACATTAACTCAAAATTAACTATTTTCAATGAATTTAGAGAGTTAGAAAAAGATCCCTTTTCACCATCAAACACTCAACGCTTTAGAAGGTATGGAAATGCTCTAATTCTTCCATGGGAAAAGCAAAAAAATCCAATTTGGTTACCGACTACAATAACTGATGATGGAAGAGAACTATCTGGATATGATCAAGGTAATAATAATCCAGAGCATGGCTCTATCAGATATTTTAATGCTTTAAGTGACGATGTTAAAAGCTCTAAATATTTGAATTCAATAATTATTGAAGACTATAACTTAACATTTGGGTTAAATGACTATTATTTACCAATTTATGTTGGAATACACTTTGTTAAATTAACTTCAACTTGTGACCAAAGTTTAGGCATTAGTTCTCCTGATTGTTTCCATCAAGATGGAGAACCTTTTACCTTTGCTCATCTTCTTTATAGAAGCAATAATATTGTAGGCGGTGAAAATTATATAGCCCATCCAAATGAAAGAAATAAGCGTCTAGATGATGTAAACAATGAAAATATTTACAGTCAATTCACATTAAAAAATATTTCTGATAGTTTTGCTGTTCACGATTCTTCGGTATGTCATTATGTATCACCAATTAAAAAAATTAATAATGATCAAGTAGATTTACTTGGTGAGCGTTGGATGATTTTAATTGACTACTCTTTAACGAAACAAAAAATATGATAAATAACCTTATATTTTCTTTATTGCCTATTCTCTTATCTTTAATACTTGGATGGGGAATTGGGCGAGTAATAAATTCAAATACTAGAGATAATTTAGTAAGTTATATAACATTCTTAGTCTGGTTACTTCTAATTTCAATAGGTTTCCAATTTGGTAGTATTCTTTTTGATAAAGAACTAGGAACTACAGTAATTGTCGGATCATTTATTTATTCAACAATTATTACTTTTATTACTTTTATTTTACTTTTTAAAAAAGTAAAAAATACAAGTAAAAATAAGAAATCTATATCTGAAATTTTTAAACCTATCAAAGAGTGTGTGATTGCTATATCAATGGTTATTATTGGTATGGTTTTGTATCTTGTATTGCCGAGTAATTGGGAGAGTGAGGCTGTAAGTAGTATTCTTCTTTATATCTTGATATTTTTGGTAGGTGTGGATTTATCAACAATTAAAATTCAAGCTTTGACCATTAATCATTTTCAAGTACCACTAATTACAATTTTTTCACTATTCATTGCTGCATATTTAACAACATTCATTATAGATAAATCATTTTTTGAACTTTTAGTTTTAGGAAGCGGATTTGGCTGGTTTTCTCTTTCAGGTCCACTCATAGGAAAAACATTAGGTGCTGAATATGGAACTTTTGCCTTATTAACTGATTTAATTAGAGAGTTTTATGCAATAGGTTTGCTATATCTTCTTGGACGAAATTATCCTAATCCTATAATTGGTATTTGTGGAGCTACAGCAATGGATTCTACACTTCCATTTATAAAAAATAATTGTTCGCAACTGGACGTGCAAATAGCAATTTTTAGCGGTTTTATTTTGACAATACTAGCACCCTTTTTTATTATATTTTTTAGTGTTTTTATTTAAAATATTATTTTAGGCAGTGATTTACTTAACTTGATTATTAAATTTTTCTAAAATCAACATAATACACGTTATACGAAATGTGTTATATTTCTTGTGAAATTTCAACGCTATAGTTTCAATTTTATAGCCCGAGCATCCCAGTTCGGGCTTTTTTATGCTTTTTCACGTTCCACGGCTAATCTTTGATCAATATTCCACGTTTTTAATTAGAGCCTGTCATCAATTAGCTTGAGAAAATCTAACCTGTCCTCATTATTTTTTCATGACTAAACGCTATGCATTAAGAGATGATCAGTGGGAGCAGATTAAGGATCTGTTACCTGGACGAGCGAGTACTGTTGGAGTAACTGCCAAAGATAACAGGCTATTTGTTGAAGCAGTATTGTATCGGTATCGTTCAGGTATTCCATGGCGAGACTTACCCGAACGCTTTGGGGATTTTAGAGTTGTGCACACTCGCTTTAGCCGTTGGGCTAAAGCAGGCGTATGGCAGAAAGTTTTTGAAGTGCTATCACATGAAAGTGATAATGAATATGCCATGCTAGACTCAACCATTGTGCGTGCTCATCAACACAGCGCCGGAAAAAAAAAGAACAGGCAATCGGACGCAGTAAAGGTGGTTTAAGTACCAAAATTCATGCCCGTACTGATGCTTTAGGCAACCCAACAGGATTTTATCTCACTGCCGGGCAGACTCATGACTTAAATGGTGCTGATGTGCTGCTGGACTTATCGTTAAGTCAGACTTGGCTCATGGATAAAGCCTATAATTCTAAGGATCGGGTGATTGATCCAATCCATAAGATCAAGGGTCAGATCGTGATGCCATCCAAAAGTAACGCGATTGATCAGCGTGATTATGACCAACATCTTTATAAAGCAAGACATCTGATCGAGAACTTCTTCGCCAAGCTCAAGCAGTATCGAGGTATTGCTACGCGCTATGATAAATTGGCTCAAAACTTCCTGTCAGCAATCTACCTTGCTTCAATCATGATATGGCTTAATTGATGACACGCCCTAGTTCAGCTAAATAAAATTATTTGCTCCCAACTGTAATAACCAAGCGAGTGCCTACGAGCGATTGAGCAACATAAAAATTTCGCCCCGTCTTTTTCCTGATTACAAAGCCTCCTTTTGCAGCCAAACGAGATTAACCGAGCAAAGCGACTGTATAGCTTTTGCTTGATGATCGAGCGTGAGCGAGTAAAAAATCTCTATGAGCGAAGCGAATCCATTTTTGCTTTTAGATTTCACAAACAGAATTAACCAAAAACTGCCCCTCGAAGCGAGGAACGAGCTTCAATAGAGTACGAGCTTTAGCGAGTATCTAGGGCAGTTTTAAGCACTTCCCCTCTTTTTAATAATTTTATAATTTTATAATTTTAGACCTCTTATTTTAATTAAATATCAATAGTTTGTGCGCCTATATCTATACGTTTATGCAGTCTTATCTATACGTTTATGCAGTCTTATCTATACGTTTATGCAGTCTTATCTATACGTTTATGCAGTATTGCTATACATATTTAATCAATGTAATATAATTACAACTAAAAACAATGTATGTATAAAAAATGGCAAATGATTTAGTCGTTAAAAATAATGCTTTGATTGATGCAAGTTATACATTAAGTCTTATAGAGCAACGCTTAATAGGGTTGGCTTTGGTTAAAGCCAATAATCAGCACCAAGAAATAACAAGTGATACTGTGTTGACAATACATGCAGGGGAGTATGCGGAACAATTTAAGGTAGATAGCTCAGTTGCTTACCGAGCATTAAAGGAAGCATCAGAACGCTTATTCTTACGCTATTTTTCTTATACGTTATATGGCTTAGAGTTTGGTAAAGAATACACGCTTAAACCGCCAAAAAAACTAAGAGATTGTGATATACCCACAACAATGAAATCGAGATGGGTACAAAAAATTGGTTATACCGAATCAGAAGGCTTATTACATTTTCAACTTACCAGCGATGTTGTTTTATTAGTTGCCAATTCAAAAGAATATTTTACAAGTTACTACCTTTCTCAGACTACAGAATTTACTAGTACCTACGCCACTCGGTTGTTTGAGTTATTAATGAAGTGGAAAAATGTAGGACATATTCCGCTTATTCCAATAGAGCAGTTACGAGGACAGTTAGGTGTAGAACCCAAGCAATATAAAATAATTTCTAACTTTAAGTTACGAGTATTAGATGTTGCTGTGGAACAAGTGAATCAACATTCAGACTATACGATTAAATATAAACAACATAAGCAAGGGCGGACGATTATTGGTTTTTCATTCACATTGAAGCCTAAAGTAGATAAAACCTCAAAAAAAATAATATCCAAGCAAAATCGCAATAGCCCCGATTTTTTCATAAAATTGAGCGACCCACAACGTCATTTATTTGCAAATAAAATGTCAGAAATGCCTGAAATGGGGAAATATTCACAAGGTACAGAAAGCTACCAACAATTTGCTATTCGTATCGCTGATATGCTTTTAGAGCCTGAAAAATTCAGAGAGCTTTATCCAATATTAGAAAAATCAGGATTTCAGCCATGATTAAATTAAATAACCTATCAACCGATCTAAAACATGTGACCGTTGAATACCTCGACATCGTAAATTATGAAATTGCGAGAGAAAATATATGCGGTTATATCTTCCTATTATCCCGAATATCCAAAGATGCCGAACCAACCGAAAAAATACAGATGGAAAGCAAAATACAGAACTTAATTTACTATCGGGATAATTTACAAATCGAGGACAAGGACAATATTCAAAAGGTTTTAAATACGCTCATTCCAGAGTATCAAGCCGAACAAAAAAACCAAATAGCTAAGAAAAATTAGGCTTCAATATCGGGCAAATCAAAAAGCTGTCGATCTCTATTTTCTGTTAAATATTCGTTGAGTTCAGCCAATATTTTTTCTTTATTGGCTTCATTCTGCATTTTTTTAATCAAATAAGAACCGAGCAGAATTTTACGCCGAGTATCATCTTTTCGTTGCTGTTCCTTTTGCTTGGTACGTTCTCTTGCTTCGATAGCTTGTTTTTGGGCTTTTAACTGTTTCAGCTTTTCTAACTGAGCTTCAATTTTCTTTTCGATATTTTCTGCAGATTTTGTCATAACGGTTAATTTCGGGATATAGAAAATCACTCAAGCATAAGACCCTATGAATTGAAATTCAAGCGGGTAATATGCTATCGTGTTTTTCATGAAATGCGCACTTACGACTTG
>JAHLFF010000197.1 GCA_018883945.1 Candidatus Acinetobacter avistercoris | reverse complement strand
TATTCATACAGAATTTTCGATTACAGAATCGATTGTACGTATACCCGAGTTAATGAAATCTGCATTAAAAGATGAAATGCCGGCTTTGGCGATCAATGATTTGTCGAACCTACATGCGGCCGTTAAGTTTTATACAAAATGCTTAAACAGTGGCATTAAACCTATTTTAGGCAGCACGATTCGCTTAAATGATGAATCTCATCGTGTCACTTTATTAGCCATGAACAATACAGGCTGGCGTAGTTTGACCGAAGTTGTTTCACGAGGTTTTATCGAAGGCCAACAACTCAGTATTCCGTGTGTTCAAAAACAATGGGTCCTCGAGCAATCTTCAGATCTTATCGTCATGTTGGGCATTAAAAGTGACGTTGGTGAAATGCTTTGTTCGGGTAATCCACAAAAAGCAGAACCGCTACTAGAAGAATGGATCGAAAAGTTTGGTAATCGTGTCTATCTTGCTTTAACACGAACAAACCGCCCTCAAGAAGAAGATTTTATTCATGAAGCAGTAAAACTCGCTGAAAAATATCGTATTGGTGTTGTCGCACATAATGATGTGCACTTTATCCATGCTGAAGATTATGAAGCGCATGAAGCTCGTGTCTGTATCGCAGATGGTTTTGTACTCGGTGATAATCGCCGTCCCCGTACTTATAGTTCAGAACAGTACTTCAAAACATCTGAACAGATGATTGAATTATTTTCAGATATTCCGAGTGCGATTGAAAATACAATACAAATTGCCAAGCGTTGTAATACCACTCTTCGATTAGGCTTTAATGACTTACCTGATTATCCAATTCCTGAAGGTCATACGATCGATACATTTTTTGCCCATGTGTCGCAAGAAGGTTTGGAAGAACGTTTAAACTTTCTCTATCCTCCAGAACATCGCGATGAAGATTGGGCAGAAATTCGTAAACCTTATGATGAACGTTTGGCATACGAAATTAATATCATTAATGAAATGGGCTTCCCAGGCTATTTTCTCATTGTCATGGACTTCATCGGATGGTCTAAGAACAATGGCGTTCCTGTAGGTCCTGGCCGTGGTTCAGGCGCAGGCTCATTGGTGGCCTATAGCCTAAAAATTACTGACCTTGATCCTTTACGTTATGACCTGCTGTTCGAACGTTTCTTAAACCCTGAACGTGTTTCAATGCCCGATTTTGACATCGACTTTTGTATCGCAGGTCGCGATAAAGTTATCGATTATGTGGCACGTCACTATGGTCGTGATGCAGTTTCTCAGATTGCCACTTTCGGTACGATGGCTGCAAAAGGTGCGATTCGTGATGTTGCACGTGTACTCGGCAAGTCTTATGGTTTGGCAGATCGAATTTCAAAAATGATTCCAACCAAACCATTAGGTTTGACTTTGCAAGAATCGATTGAGGCTGAGCCACAACTTAAAGATATCGTGACCAACCCGTCCAACCCTGACAATGATGATGCTGCTGAAATTTGGGAAATGGCATTAAAACTGGAAGGTATTACACGTAATACCGGTAAACATGCGGGCGGTGTGGTCATTGCACCAACCAAAATTACTGATTATTCGGCAGTCATGTGTGAGGCAGATGGCTCAAGCCGTGTGGCTCAATTCGATAAAGATGACGTTGAGGCTGCAGGTCTAGTCAAATTTGACTTCTTGGGTCTACGAAATCTCACCGTCATTGAAGATGCGGTTCAGCATATTAATGCACGTTTAAAATCAGACACGCCACTGGATATTGCTCGAATTGAATTAGATGATCCTAAAGCGTATTCGATTTTCGCGGATGCCAATACAACCGCGGTTTTCCAGTTTGAATCCGTGGGCATGAAAAAAATGCTCAAGGAAGCCAAGCCAAGTAAATTTGAAGAAATTATTGCCTTTGTGTCCTTGTATCGTCCAGGACCTATGGATCTTATTCCTGACTTTATTCACCGTATGCATGGGGGTCAGTTTGAATACTTACATCCCTTACTGGAAGGTGTTTTAGAACCAACGTACGGCATTATGGTTTACCAAGAACAGGTGATGCAAGCTGCGCAATATTGTGCTGGCTATACGCTTGGTGGCGCGGACATGCTACGTCGTGCCATGGGTAAAAAGAAACCAGAGGAAATGGTTAAGCAACGCCAAATCTTTATTGAAGGTGCTGCGCTTAAAGAAATTGATGAAGGTACTGCTAACCATATTTTCGATTATATGGAAAAATTCGCAGGCTACGGTTTTAACAAATCACATGCTGCAGCCTATGCATTGGTTGCCTATCAAACCGCTTGGTTAAAAGCTTATTACCCTGCTGAATTTATGTCAGCCGTCCTCACCTCTGAAATGCAGAACACTGACAGTATCGTGTTCTTGATTGACGACTGTCGAAATAACGGTCTAGAAGTATTACCGCCTTCAGTCAATATGTCGATTTATCAGTTCCATGCCATTGATGTGGATACCATTGTCTATGGACTTGGGGCGATTAAAGGCGTGGGTGAGGCAGCGATGCAGTCCGTAATTGACTCTCGTAATCAACAAGGTCCTTTTAAAGATATTTTTGACTTTTGTCATCGTATTGATCTGAAAAAAATTAATAAGAGAACCTTAGAAGCCTTGATTAGATCGGGTGCTTTAGATTGTTTGGGCATGGAACGTGCCACGATTATGGCTCAGCTTCCTGAAGCCGTCCAAGCAGCGGATCAAGCGCGGAGTAATCGTGAGTCAGGTATTATGGATTTGTTTGGTGAAGTTGAAGAAGTTCAACGTAAACCAACCAAACCTGTCAAACCTTGGTCAGATGAAGTTCGCCTAAAAGGTGAAAAAGACACGCTAGGTCTGTATTTAACGGGTCACCCGATTGATGTTTATCGCACAGAACTCAAATCATTTGTGTCCTTAAAAATTAATGAACTTACGCCTACTCGTCGCGGTGTAACCACAGTATTTGCCGGGTTGGTGGTTGATATTGCAAACTTCCCAAATCGCATGATGGTCACTCTGGATGACGGAACAGCTCGAATTGAAATTTCAGCCAACCATGAGCGCTTCCAACGTTTCAAAGATATTATCGTCAATGAAAAAGTGGTTGTCATTGAGGGTGAGATTTATGAACGTGAAGGTTATGATCGACCAATGGGTCGTCTGACCAAGGCGTTTACTCTTGATGAGATTCGTCAAAAACGTGCTAACTGTATTCAAATTAAATTAAACCAAGAACATTTTAGTAAATCTTTAAATCAAGATTTACTCAAAATGATTAAGCCTTTTTGTGATGTGGATATGTGTAATCATATTCCCCTCCATCTTCTCCTCGACTATCCATATGCCACTGCTGATTTTCACTTAGGTCCAAATTGGAATGTTGCACCCTTAGATGCACTCCTCAGCCAATTGCGTGACTACTTCGGTAAAGACGCTTTACATGTGGAATATCAAGTCAAATCCAAAGCTGCAAAAAATAAAGCGATGGAATCACGTCCTACGACCATTGCTCCACCTCCCAGTGACATGAGCATGGACGACGCAATCGAGCTGTACCAATCTGAAGTCAGCCAATACTCTTAATCGTTTGGAATACCTATGAATATTATTGATAATGCTGCTGTTTTAGCGCATTTGGCCCATGTACGAATTGTCATGGTCAACACCACATTACCTGCAAATATTGGCAGTGCATTACGTGCGATGAAAACGATGGGCTTGGTTAAATTGGTCTTGGTTGCACCAAAAACGTATCCACATCCAGATATTGATGCTCTGGCTGCTGGTGCAACAGATTTGATCGATCAAATTGAAATTGTTAATACTTTAGAAGAAGCAATTGAAGATTGTCATTTAGTTTTTGGCACCAGTGCACGGAGTCGCACCATTCCTTGGCCATTATTAGATGCTCGTCCTGCTGCACAAAAATCGATGGATGCAGTTATTCACCATCAACAAAAAATTGCAGTCATCTTTGGCCGTGAAGACCGCGGACTCACCAATGAAGAGTTAGCCATGGCCAACTACCATGTCACAATTCCAGTGAATAATGAGTATGGCGTACTCAATGTAGCACAAGCGATACAAATCATTTGCTACGAAATGCGCATGGCAACTGTTGAAACCATGGATACTGTTGTAGATACAGAAGCGAATATGCAAGTGACTGATAGCGACAATATGCACTGGGATGAACCGCTGGTGAATCACGGTCAGATGGAACAGTTTTATCCTCATATGGAAAAAATGTTGTCTGATATCGAATTTTTAGATCCAGAAAACCCAAGATTACTGCCATTACGCTTGCGTCGATTATTCGGACGTATACAATTGGATCGTATGGAATACCATTTACTTAGAGGCATTTTTACACGTGTTCAAGCCTTAAATAATGGCACATGGAAAAAGTCCAAATCTGAAGAGAAAACTAACGATGCTTAAACAGCTTAAAGAAGACATTAGCGCTGTGTTCGCTCGAGATCCTGCGGCGCGCAATACATTTGAAGTTTTAACCACCTATCCTGGCATTCATGCGCTGATTATGCATCGTGTTGCACATGAACTATGGGTTAAAGAGTGTAAAACTTCTGCACGTATGCTGTCCTCTTTCAGCCGTTTTGCAACAGGCATAGAAATACATCCAGGTGCAAAAATTGGTCGCCGTTTCTTTATTGATCACGGCATGGGCGTTGTGATCGGAGAAACTGCCGAAATTGGTGATGATGTCACGCTTTACCATGGTGTTACGCTCGGTGGAACAACGTGGAATAAAGGTAAACGACATCCCACTCTCGAAGATGGCGTAGTGGTTGGCGCAGGCGCTAAAATCTTAGGGCCATTTACGGTACATAAAAATGCCAAAGTTGGCTCTAACGCAGTCGTGACCAAAGAAGTACCTGAAGGTGTCACTGCTGTAGGCAACCCTGCACGCTTTATTTTCAAAGATAAAAAAGTTGAAAATGAACAAGAAAGTCGCCGCCGTGATTATGCTGAAAGCATCGGTTTTGAACCGTATGCAACTACGCAAGATCAATCAGATCCGATGATTGAAGGAATGCGTGTACTGCTAGATCGCATACAGCAAAATGAACATAGCATGAACAATATGTGCCAACGTTTGTCACTTCTTGACCCAACATTTAAAAATCCTCAGCAGTCTCAACAACCATTTAGTGCTGAAGAGTTGAAAATTTTGGATGAAGTCAGACGTGAATGCGAGGCTCAAACCACAAAAAGCAATATTTAATGTATAAGTTTGAATAACAAAGAGCATTTCAAGTTGCATGTTCGACATTCTTTTCTTAGACTGAAGAGCATCCATATCTCGATATATAAAACAAAATATTGGAATCACTTATGACGATTAAACCTTTACTATGTGCAATTCTAGCGTCATCATTGCTTACAGCGTGTGCGACGACAAGCACACCAACAAACAAAGTAAAAAACAATGATCCTATCGTCTACACTGAACCGGATTTAACTGCCCCATTTTATGCTTTAAACCCTTTCGATTATTCGAAACCGCCTGTGTTTGAACTTGAGTTGAAAAAGGCTGCTGCTCAACCTGTTCAAAAACTGGAAGTGACCGATCCAAACAATCCCAATAAAAAGCTTATTTTAGACACCAATAAATTAATTATTCCGACAGTGAATAATTCTAGTCGTGCGATGAAATATGCTGCTTTAGCGGGTCAAAACGAAATTGATATCACTGAAATTGATGACTTTCTGCAGATGGTTGAAGGTAAAGCACGTCATTACCCACCTCGTTTTACAGACCGTCAAGAACGTAAAGGTTTTGAAAGCAAGCTAAAAGAAGTTTCGAGCCAGCTTGATGCTCTTGCAGCAAATGACAAAGCTTCTTTCGATATTCTCGTCCGTGCGTTTAAAGCCAGTATTTTAGGTCGTAACTTAGATTTAGGTTCTGCTTACACCACTAAATCTTTGAAATATGCACAACAAATTCTGAAGATCAATAAAGATGACGCTGAAGCAAACTTCTGGTTTGGTTTCTCTTTATCTGAAGGCGGTGGTCAAAAAGAAGCAATTCCTTACATCGACAAAGCCATTAAAGCAGGCGTACAAGAAGCTTATTTAGTTTCTGCAAATAACTTCATTGCGCTTTCTCAGAAAAAAAATGCGATTCAAACTTTGAAAAATTACAAAGTTAAATATCCTGATGAAGCTCAAGTGGCGGATCGCTTGATTGAAGAAATTGAAAAGCAAGGTCGTTATAATGTTTGGCAAATCCTGAACAATCCTGCTAAATCTTAATAAACCGCAAAATGCATCTCAAAATAGGCTGATAATTCAGCCTATTTTTTTATATTTATTTTTATATTTTCAAAAATAAAGTATGATTTTCAAACACTTTTAATTCGATTTTAAGTATGTCGCAACTGAAGAAAAATACGCTACTCGCCCTTCTCTTTTCTTTTCCAATATTGATCAGTGGCTGCCAAGTCGTCAGTGTTAAAAATCAAGCACTCAATGTCTCTATTGCAAATGAGCGAGATAGTATTTTAACTCGTAAAAAAATGAGTGAGGCCAGTTTAAATGTCCTCTCGATGACAGGCCGAGAAGCTAAAGCGTGTACCGACAATCCTTCAGAATGTATCGCTGATCTTGACCAAATTTCTGAAATTCAAGATGAGCAACTTCTCTCTACCGCCAGTGAAGCTTATCTAACCAAAGTATTAGAGCTCAGTAACTCTTCACAATGTAATGTTAGTTTAATCAATAAGTATCAATCTGAAGACAAACAAAAGAATCATCAACAACAATATCATCAATGTCTTGACCAACAAATGGCACTGCTCGATAAAAGTATTCGATATAGTTATGCGTATTTATTTAAAACGCAACGCCAGCCGCAAGAACGCCTCTTTGACAATAGACAAGTACAAATTCGAGACTTTTATAACCAGGCTTTGGCAAAGCTCATCACCAATTACGGTTTGAGATATACTGGTGAAAAAGTACCCAATGAAATTAAAATTGGCAAAAGTACCTATTTAATCAATTATGATCACTATCCTGAGATTGCAAATCAAAAACTTGAGAGTTTACTCAGTAGCTATAACTTAAACTTTTCCGGTCTCCGCTCGATTAACCGTAGAGATGGTTTTGGATCTGAATTTATTGCGACATTGCCCGCACCTGAATATAAAGATACTGGCAAATACATCGTCGATCCTTTAAATCACGCTTATGAAGGTGGAAAGAATCCAAATATTCATCATCCACGCTATTTATCAGTGACCATGACGGCAGTACCAAAATCTGCTGGCAGTGTAGATGACATCATTAACAATCCATATTTTCAACTGAATATTTATGATCCTTATAGTGTAGAAAAGCTCAAAATTGCCAATAAAGAGTATCCATTGGCAGCCAATTTTTCAGCTCCTTATGGACTATGGCTTGCAGAAAACAACTTAGGTACAGCAGCGTATTTAAGCTTAATCGATCGTGATAACAGTATCACCATGCCGCATTTGTATATGCTTGAACCCTATAATCCTAAAAAGAAAATTATCGTTTTAGTGCATGGTCTTGCAAGCAGTCCTGAAGCGTGGATCCGTTTAACCAATGACATTATGGGTGATGTGGTTTTACGTGAACATTATCAAGTTTGGCAGGTGTTCTATTCAACCAATATGCCTATCTTGGAAAGTCGCTTCCAAATTAATGCCGTGATTAATCAAGCATTTTCGAGTTTAGACTCAAATACAGCTTCAGCAAAAGATGCTGTATTGATTGGCCACAGTATGGGAGGAATAATTGCTCGCCTACTGGTCAGTGATGCAGACCTAACAACTCCTGCTTTAAAAATATTGAAATCACAGTCATTGAATCGCTTTAAGGACGAACCATTATTTAAAGCACGTCTCAACATGAAACCTGTGAAAAACTTCGATCGCGCTATTTTCATTGCTGCTCCTCATCGCGGTACGGACTATGCTGATCGCTGGTTTACACGTGCCGCTCGAAAAATCATAAAATTACCAGGTGCTTTCTTGGGTGCATTTGCAGACTCCCTCATTGAAAAAGACATCAATATGCAACATTTCGTGAAAGAGTTAGGTCATGGCCTTATTGAAAACGGTCCAAGTGACTTAAGTCATAACTCAAGATTTACTAAACTAACTGAAAATGTTGTACCGACCAAAGACATCACCTTTCACTCTATTTTGGGTAATCTGACCGATAGTGATGATCCAAATCTTATTAATGATGGTGTTGTACCCTATAAAAGTGCACATTTAAAAGGCGCAGCTTCTGAAATTATTATCAAAGGTGGACACTCTATTCAGGAAACGCCTGAGGCAGTCTTAGAATTAAGACGTATTTTAAGATTACATTTGATCGAGCATGGTATTTATAAACCCTAATTTTTGTTCATATTCATCTCTGGACATTACAATTCAAAACCTCTGCTGGCAGAGGTTTTTTTGATTGGCACAAAATATTCAATATTAAATGGAATTGTATTTTTTAAAGTCATTCATTGCTGAGTTTTACATTTTCAACGATTTTACATTTAACAGAAGATGTTAGAATTCAATTTAATCAAGACGAATTAATTAGCTTTAACGGGATAACATGTTGATACAGACTCATGATAATTTATGCGTATTCCAAGGATTTCAATTTTAATGAATACAGCAAATATTTCTCCCGACCTAAGTACGCTTACGCCAATGATGCAACAGTACATGTCCATGAAAGTGCAACATCCGCACTCACTGATGTTCTATCGTATGGGCGACTTTTATGAGCTTTTTTTTGAAGATGCGCATAAAGCTGCAAAAATTCTAGGCATTACTCTTACACATCGTGGTAAAGCGAATGGTGAACCGATTCCGATGGCAGGTGTTCCCTATCACGCAGCTGAAGGCTATTTGGCGCGTCTCGTTAAGAAAGGCGAAACGGTTGTTATCTGTGAACAAATCGGCGAAGTGACGGGTAAAGGTCCTGTAGAGCGCGGCGTGGTTCGAATACTCACACCTGGTACGCTTACAGATGATGCACTGCTCAATGCACATCAAAGTTCAAATCTTGTGGCGCTGTGTTTCCATCAAAACCAAATTGGTCTAGCACTTTTAGACCTCAGTGCTGGCATTTTTAAAGTTCAACAACAAGACTATAAACCAGAACAACTGCCTTTAGAATTGGCACGTTTAATGCCAAGCGAAATTTTGATTGATGAAGATTTGACTGATCCAAACATTATTGAGCAAATCAAAAAAAATATTGAATGTCCGATTACCAGACGTCCAAATGTTGATTTCAGTGTGAACAATGCGCTGAAAACACTATGTGATCAATTTGCTGTTTCGACTTTGGCTGGATTTGGGATTGATCATCTCCCGCTGGCTAAAGCCGCAGCCGCTGCTTTAATTCATTATGCTAAAGAAACGCAAAAAACAGCTTTACCTCATATACGCTCAATTAAACTTGAACAAAGTAGTGACTTTATTGCGCTCGATCCTGTAACTCGTCGTAATTTAGAAATTATCAATCCTTTGTTTGAGCATGGGACTTCATTGTTTAACTTAATCAATGATTGCCAAACAGCAATGGGCGGACGTTTATTAAGTCGGACGTTAATGCAACCGATGCGTGATACGGCTATTTTAGATCAGCGTTTGGATGCGATTGAAGTCTTACTTAAAGGCTATCACGAATCACCATTAAGACTTGTACTCAAAGAAATCAGTGATATTGAACGCGTATTAAGCCGTATCGCTCTAGGTAGTGCACGTCCACGAGATTTGGTTCAGTTACGTCAAGCCTGTGCGCAAATCCCTTATTTACGTCATGCGCTGCAACCGATTCTAGAGAAAGAACAATCTGTCTTAATTCAACAACTGAATGAGGAATTGGGTGATTTCCAAGGCTTATATCAAAGATTATTTGCTGCAATTGTGGAAAATCCACCTGTCGTTTTACGTGATGGAAATGTGATTGCAGAAGGTTTTGACACAGAACTCGATGAATTACGTAAAATTAGAGATCATGCTGGGCAATTCCTGATTGACCTTGAAATTAAAGAGCGTGAAGCCACAGGCATCAATACACTCAAAATTGGTTATAACCGCGTGAGTGGTTACTATATTGAGCTTTCACGGTCTCAATCAGAACAGGCTCCAGAACATTATATTCGTCGTCAGACCTTAAAAAATGCTGAGCGCTACATTACTCCTGAATTAAAATCTTTCGAAGATAAAGTATTATCCAGTGAATCCCGAGCACTGGCGCGTGAAAAATTATTATTTGAAATGCTTCTTGATGAATTGCGTGAAGATATTGCTCAATTACAAATGATGAGCAGTGCGATTGCGCAAATCGATTTAATCAGTAATTTTGCCCATCAAGCTCGCTTACACAACTGGAATCGACCTGAATATAGCCCAGAAATTGGTATTCACATTCAGTCAGGCCGTCATCCTGTGGTTGAGTCATTAATTAAAACACCATATACCCCCAATCATACCCAACTTGATTACCAGCATCGTATGGCAATCATTACTGGTCCAAACATGGGTGGTAAATCGACCTTTATGCGTCAAACAGCTATCATAAGCTTATTGGCATATTGCGGTAGTTATGTTCCAGCTCAAGCCGCTAAACTTGGACCGATTGATCGAATTTTTACTCGTATTGGTTCTGCGGATGATTTGTCTTCTGGTAAATCTACTTTTATGGTGGAAATGACCGAGACTTCGCAAATTCTTCATCACGCCACTAATCAATCTTTAGTATTGATGGATGAGGTTGGTCGAGGTACAAGTACTTATGATGGTTTATCTTTAGCATGGGCATGCGTACTTGATCTAAGCAACCGAATTAAATGTTTATGTTTATTCGCTACACATTATTTCGAACTCACAGAACTTGGCAAAGAAACTGCCATATATAATCTACACGTGGCAGCCAAAGAACTGAATGGAAATTTAATTTTATTACATAAAGTTCAACAAGGCCCAGCCAGTCAAAGTCATGGTTTACAAGTTGCTAAACTTGCAGGCATTCCAGCCACCGTGATTAAAGATGCTCAACATCGCTTAAAAATACTGGAGAAACAACAGCTCAAACAACCCGTTTCAATTCAAAATGATTTATTTGCAATGGATCAATCAAATGAGCCTGAAGTCATTGAGCGTATTATCGAAGTTGAGAAAGAATCTCCTGCATTAGAAATGCTGAAAAATTTAGAGGTTGATAATCTTTCACCACGTGAAGCCTTACAACAATTGTATGCTTTAAAAGACCTATTACTGATGTAATTTAAAGAGCTAAATATAAAAAACCTCGCATAATGCGAGGTTTTTGTATTTATTTTTTTATAAATATAGTCTTAAAACTGAGATTTTTATAGCTCAGGTTTTAATGACTCAGACTCAAATTTCAGAATTGAATTATTTGCGATAATTGCAACAGAAACAAAACATCTACTCAAACAGTTTTCTAAGTTGTCGTCTTCTTCTTATCAATCCCAAAATCTCTTTACGCTCATTAATTTCATCCAAACTAAAAGGCAACTGTAGTTGCAGCTCTTGATCGGCCAATGTGCTGTTCTCTATCAGATAGCTGTCTTGTGCTGTACTCCACCTGCTAGGTGGAAATTCAGGCTTTCGATATGGTCTTTTTTTCATACCCGCATTATATCAATGCTGCGTTATGAATTGTGTTGTCACTTTTATAAGATTTAGTGTCATCAATTGATAAGTTTACTGTTGAACTGCCGTTTTAATTCAACATTTTATTCAACGCATTGTTGAGCTTTTAATTTAACGATCAAAATCATTTGAAGTTCAACCAACGATACTAATAAAATACAATTTAAATATTTCAAATCATCAGATTTAGGCTTTTAACGGGCTATATCAAAAAATGAATTGTATTTCACACATATAAATAACAAATATCAATAAAAGGAATTGTTTGTTGAGTGCATTTTTGCCTAAAATACAGCATTCGTAAATTAGAACCATATTTTTTAGGTAGAGCTGTCGCCATGACCTTTGTTGTCACTGAAAATTGTATTAAATGTAAGTACCAAGACTGTGTTGAAGTTTGTCCAGTTGACTGTTTCTACGAAGGTCCAAACTTTCTTGTAATCAATCCAGATGAATGTATCGATTGCGCGCTATGTGAACCTGAGTGCCCGGCAAACGCTATCTTCTCTGAGGATGAACTTCCAGAAGGTCAGGAAGTATTTATTGAATTAAATGCTGAACTTGCAGAAAAGTGGCCAAATATTACACAAATTGGTGAACAGCCTGCAGACCGTGAAGAATGGAATGGTAAAGCAGATAAGCTTCAGTATTTAGAGAAATAAACTTAAAAGATCAGCTTCGGCTGATCTTTTTTATACCTAAAGGGTACATATATTTGCAATTTATGTGAATTCCATACCATAAATTAGACTAAAATAACATTATTTGATTTAGTACATATTTATAATGAGAGAAATTTTGAAGGGCCTAATATCAGTCAGTGTAATTGCATTGACTGCTATCGCTTGTACGTCCACCCCTCAAAAAGGTCAAAGAGTGTTTACGCCTACTGGCCAACGAATTTTTATACCACAAGAAAAAATAATAATTGAACGCCCAGCTCGACCTAAAGTTATGCCAAACTCTTACCGTAATTGGATCATGATGGATCAAAATCAATCCACTGTTCGAGAGTATGAGCGTTATTTAGAACGAAATAATGTTGGAAATATCATTCCAAGTTTTGAATTATTAAAATCTGCACGAGATTGGCAGCGTTGTGGTAAATCAGAATATATGATTCCAAGTCGTGAAATTTGGGAAAATCAATTACCGACACTTAAAGTATTTAAATATCTTGTTGCATCCAATGTACTGACTGATTTTGAAGTAACCTCTGTATATCGTGATTTACCACTCAATCAATGTGCAGGTGGCGCAGGTTCCTCTCGACATTTATTCAATTCTGCAATCGACTTTAGAATTGGACCTGAGTATCCGCAACCAGAAGATTATGCATATATTGAAAATTCAAAATTCAAACTGTGTCAGTTTTGGAAAAACTACGGGCAGAGTTTAAATATGGGCTTAGGATTGTATGCGTCAGGTCAAATTCACATTGATACACAAGGCTTCCGTACTTGGGGACCAGACTTAACTCGAAATACCTCATTGTGTAACTATTGATGTTGATGCTCCTATAGATCTGGAGACTTTAACAATTAATCCATATTTTTTAAATTTTTCAATCAGAATGTATATAAAAAAGTAGTTATCTTCGCCTACATAAATTGCACTCAGATTTGAAACGATTACAATGCATATAACAAAACTTAGGTGCCAGTACTATGCAACAATTGTGGTCAGACATCGATGCATATATCGAGTCGAAATTAATTCCTGAAGACCCTATTCTGATTCAAACCTTAAAGAATACTGAAGATAAGGGTTTTCCTGACCATCTCGCAATTGCAGCAAATCAAGGCATGCTTTTACAAATGTTAATTCAGATGAACAAATGTAAACGTGTATTAGAGTTAGGCACTTTTGCAGCATACAGTACAATATGGCTTGCACGTGCACTCCCTGAAGATGGCTATATTCTGACGATTGAGGGACGAGATACACATGCAGCACTTGGCCAAGAAAATATTGACCGTGCTCATTTAGCTCAAACGATTGAACTTAAAGTCGGTCGTGCAGCAGACATACTTAGAGCCTTACCTGAAGACTTCGAGCCTTTCGACTTCATCTTTATAGATGCAGATAAACAAAGTTATCCTGAATATCTAGAGTTAAGCTTAAAACTTTCACACTCAGGAAGTATTATTGTCTTAGATAATGTGATTCGTGCAGGTGAAATAACCAATGCGCGAAATGTTAAACCGAGCATCGAAGGTATTCGTGAAATGTATGAGTTGATGCAAAATCATCCTCGCTTACTGTGCAGCACTGCCCTTCAAACTGTAGGCAGTAAAGGCCATGATGGATTTGCTATCGCAATTGTAAAATAATTTTTATCTCACAATGATTGTTTGAAAATCTTTATTGAATTTTAAACAAATAAAAGCCTCATTTATAAAAATGAGGCTTTTATGCTTTAGACGCTTTTTATACGTATTTTTATACGCAAAACTCTTCTGTTCATGGATCTAAAACTTATCCCCGTTTCTTGTTTGTATAGTTGTGGATAAGTTTATTTTTTACACATAAATGATTGAATTTTTTATATATAATATACAAGATTATAAAATAATCAAAATCGATTCAGGTTTATTTAGCATATAATTCCTTCAGTTAATGATCTCTATATATTGCCCTTTCTATTTAAGTTAAAATTGAAATTAACATGTAAAAAGACAAACTATTTTTCATTATTTCGCTACTAAAAGCGGAACTGTAGAATTACGGAATATATTGGTCGTAATACTTCCCAAGAAAAATTGTTTTACCTTACTACGGCTATACGCGCCCAGAACAATTAATTGTATTTGATGCTTTTGTTGATATTCCATAATGTTTTCTGCAACATCACCGTAGCGATATTCAACCACGACATTCACACCTGCATCTTTCAAAAATTGCGATGGCGTATTTAAGACTTCAGGGTGATCTCCGACATAAAGCAAATGGCACTGAAGTAATCTTAATAAATCACTTTTTGCGACACGTTGCATCATCTCTTTACATGTTGGAGAATCTTCATACGCAAAAATAAACCGTGTCGGTGGTTTAAACGTTTCTCCAACTGTCATCACTGTACATTTTGCACCGCGGATAAAATTCTCTACATTGCTGCCAAGGCTTTTGTTTTTTTCAGCAGAACGTTCTCCTACACGACCGATCAAAGCAATATCATTCACATTGAAAATATTAAAACTTTGTTCGAGAAAGTCTCCCTTTTCCTGAATTTGCTGTGCAGTAATGCCATATTTATCTTGGATCATTTCTGAAATATGACTTAATAAGTTATTGCTATAATCCAATGCCAGTTCACTTTGTTTTTGTTCCAGCTCGGCTAACTCTTTAAGCAACATTGCATTGCTTTCAAAACCGATCACACCACTAATTTCTCCCAAGTGATAACTCGCTGGATAATAGTCGAGAACCTGTAGTAAAACGAGTTCTCGTCCAGTCTGTTGAGCAATCCAGGCTGCTGCTTCTGCGACAGCGTTAATACAGGGTGAAGAATCGATACATGCTATTACACGGTTCATATTAATCTCTCTGTAAAATAAGATTATTTCGTTATAAATTAAACTAGCATAACTTTTTTAAGATTTGATCACTTTTGTGTAATTTTTATATCCAATATGAATAAAATCAGCAACTAAAGTTTTATTCACGATATCGAATTCTTTGTGCAGGGTTACCAGCAACCACTTCTCGCTCTAAAATATCTTTGGTCACCATGCTATTCATACCCACTACAGCATGTTTACCTATTTTCACACCATCTTTGATTCCCACATGCGCACCGAGCCAAACATCTTCTTCTATTTCGATCCCTCTTGATCGTACCGCTTGTTTATAAATAGGTTCAGCTAAATCCATACCATGATCAAAAGCATAAAGATGACAATAGGCAGCCATCCGAACTTGGTCATGTAATCGAATCCCAACTCGACCACCATCCAATATACAGTGGTGATTAATTGCAACTTCATTGCCAATCGTCAGAGGCCCGTGTAATGTGCAATCGGCTGCAATAAAACTATTGTCACCGATGATAATTTTACGTCCAGGTTCAGCAAAAATATGTGCTAATGGAGATATAAAACAATTTTTTCCAATTTCAACTGTTTCCATGTCCATGAGATAGTTCTGATACTCTTCTTGCCATTGTTCTGCCCAGCCTCTATTTTTGGGTTTTAATGACCAATATAACCATGGCATATAATTGAGACGATGTTTGTGTTGTTCACGATATTTCAATAATAAATCTGACTCAGTCATGGCTTTCATCCAAAAATTTCAATTGTTCACGACCACGTGTGATGTCTTGCAACCTGAGTTTAAACGATTCAATTTCATCGATTTTCAACTTAGCCAGCACAGTTACACCAGATTCATCATATTGTTCAGAATATTCCACCTGCAATTGATTTAACTCATATTGAAAAATTGCCCACTCATTAAATAAACAGTGAAAAGTAATTTCTTTTTTGAATATTAATTCAATCTTTTCAGCGAGCAGTAAACACTGTCCTGCACTCCCACCATAGGCGCGCACCAGCCCTCCTGTACCCAATTTAATACCGCCATACCATCGATTGACCAATACAATAACATTGCTAAGCTCATTGCCTTCAATCGTCGCTAAAATCGGTCTACCAGCAGTTCCTGAGGGCTCTCCATCATCATTGAATCGTACATTAGGTCCAATTTTCCATGCCCAGCATTGATGCGTTGTAATGATGTCCAAATGTCTAGCTAAAAAAGCTTTTACCATCTGTTCATTTTCAACTGGCGCAGCGATTGCTTGAAAGCGACTCTTTTTAATCTCTTCTTCGTAGTAAGTTTCTGAGGCAAGGGTAAAAGGCATATTCTTTTAAAAAGCAATAAATCACAGGACATAGTATAACGAGAAATAAATTTAAAAATAAAAAAACCCAACGCTCTAGAGGGTTGGGTTCGTATAAAACTAGATTAATGTTTAAAACAATGTCAGTGTTATCTTTCGCGTAAAGCTTCTTTGGCTTTGTTGAATGGTTTTAACAAGTAATCCACGATTGTTTTCTGGCCTGTTTTAATATCAACAGACGCGACCATACCTGGTGTAATCGCAAACTCTTTACCCGCTTTGTTATGTAATTTATCCGTATTTGTGCGGATGTAAACTCGATAATAGAATTGATCTTGTTTAACTTCATCACGCAAAGTATCTGGAGAAATAACTGTAACCTTTCCTTTCAAACCGCCAAAGATCGAATAATCATACGCTGTGATTTTTACCAAAGCTTCTTGACCCGGATGAATAAATGCAATGTCTCTAGGCGATATACGCGCTTCGATCAGCAATTGTTCATCCAATGGAACAATAGTCATCAATTTACCATTTTGTGGAATCACACCACCCAATGTCATGACATCAATTTCTTTTACGATACCGCGTACAGGCGCTTTAAAAATCGTCCGGTTTAAACTATCAGACTTACCTTTAATGACTTGTTGTTGTGTTTCAACATCAGTATTGGCTTTAGACAATTCTTCTCGTGCCTTTACATAATATTGATTACGAATGTCATTAATTTGATTGGTCAACTCATTGGCTTGGCGCTTTAAACGTAGGACTTCAACTTCACTGGCAGCACCTTTTGCAACCAGTGGCTCAGTCATACGTAATTCTTGATCAACCAGATTCAAGGCCAGTTTTAAACCTGCAATAGATTCTTCCATATTGGCACGGCGTGATTCATAAAGCTGAGTTTCAGCTTTAACCAAACCTGGTTCTTTCAATACAAAATCAGGAAAATTTATTGCCCCGCCATTTACTTCAGCACGTAGACGCGCTGCAGTCGCTTGTGATGACATCAATAATGATTCAGATTCACCAACATTCGATGCAAAGCGTGTCGGATCAAGTTGTGCCAAAACTTGGTCTTTTTTAACAATATCACCTTCTTTGACATCGAGTCGCGTTAGAATACCACCCTCTAATGATTGGATGACCTGCTCTTTCGACGTTGGAACAACTTTACCCGTACCTTGAGATACTTCTTCTAGTTTAAAGAACCATGCCCAAATAAGCAGTACCGACAAACCGATACAAATGATCCAAATCGTGATCGTAACTTTCGGTAAAGGTGGCTCTAACTGAGAAACTTTCAGTGAACGTTTTAAATTTGGTTCTTCGCTCATGATTTAGCTCCTGAATTAGATGATTGCGGATTTGAATTATTCAGGATTTGATCACGAGGTCCATCCATCACAACACGGCCTTCATTGACCACTATAATACGATCAACCAGTTCTAATACTGCTCGACGATGAGTGGCCACAATTAAAGTACGATGCCCTAACCAAGTCTTCATGTGATCGATCAGTAACTTTTCAGATACATCATCAATTGAAGCTGTAGGTTCATCGAGTAATAAAATATTAGGCTGACATATCAGTAGACGTGACAATAATAACGCTTGGCGTTGACCACCAGAAAAACCGACGCCACCTTCTAAAATAATATGATCTAAACCTTCTTTCTTCTCTTGAATAAACGCCAAGGCACCTGTTACAGACAAAGCTTTTAGCAGATCTTCATCAGTTGCTAAAGGAGCACCTAGCGTTAAATTTTCACGCACAGTACCAAAGAATAAATGAGCACTTTGATTTAACAATCCAACATCACGACGTACATCAGAAGGATCAAGCAAAGTAATATCGATATCATCCAATGTTACTTTACCTTGAACTGCGGTCTGCATACCTGATAACAACTGAAGGATTGTTGATTTACCCGCGCCATTACGACCCAAGATTGCAATTTTCTCACCCGGATTAATCACGAGTTTAGGTATGATGACACTTGGCTTAGGATCATCTTCACCATATTTGAAAACGACACCACTCAACTCATATTTGCCATTGATCACAGATCTTTGAATGAGTTGCGTACGGTCTGGATGATCGACGTTTTTAGCCATCAACTCATCTAAACCTTCTTTTGCAGTCTTCGCTTGTTGATAACGACCTAAAACACCCGTTACTTGGGCAATAGGTGCAAGCATACGAGAGGATAAAATCGAACAGGCAACCAATGCACCTGTGGTCATATCACCGTCCATAACAGCAAAACATCCGACTAAAACGACAATCGCAAAAGTTAAACCTTGTAATTTTTGTGTCCAGAGTCCGAGAACGCCAACAATTTTACGTTGCTTCATACTGATCGACGCAGAAACGTCATTCATATGATTCCATTGGTTTTGGAAGCGAGATTCAGCACGTAATAATTTAATATCCTCAATACCTTGTACAGCTTCGACCAAAATTGCATTACGAATAGAGGATTCGCGCATGCCTTCTTTTGCCAACTGCGCTAATTTCTTTTGCGCCAATAAACCCGGGATAATCATTAAGGGCACAATCACTATAATGACCCAGAATAAATTCCCACCGATCATCCAGAAAATACCTAAGAACAAAAAGAAGAAAGGCAAATCTGCAAAAGCGGTAATCGTTGTAGATGTGACCAATTCACGGACACCTTCCAACTCACGCACCTGTGAAATAAATGTTCCTGTTGATTTAGAACGTTCACTGTTTTTGATGCGCAAGGCATGTCCGAAGACTTTATCTGAAATACGTAGATCGGCGCGCTTTCCAATCATGTCGGATAAAATGAGGCGTGAATACTTCAGTGCAAATTCAAAAATCGCAGCGATGAGTACACCACCCGCCAGCACCCATAAGGTCGGAATAGACTGTGAGGGAATAACGCGGTCATAAACGTTCATCGAGAATACGATCGTTGCCAATGCCAAAATATTTGCCAACATCGAGGCAAACATAATATCGACATAGCGTTTCCAATCTTTTAGAACAATTTCCCAAAACCAACTTTTTTCATAGGGCTTTATATATTCATCGATTCGAGCATCTGGCACCGATGTTTCAGGACGCAAGATATAGACTGAATCAATTGCTTGAGAAAGCGTTTCAGTCGTGAAGGTTTGAGATAAACCCTCATCACCACTGAGCTGCACACTGACATTACCTTCAGAGTCTGCTTTATCAATAACGCCAACTTGACCATCTTTAAAGCCAACAAGAACCGGTAGTCGCCAAGGATTCAAAATATCAGCACTGAATTCGACTTTGCGTAAATGCAAACCGACCTGACGGGTCATAATGGTCAGGACATCATCCAGAGATTGATTTTGATTCCAATTCAACTCCAAACGAATTCGTTCAGAAGAGGTTTCAATACGATAGTGCTTGGCAATGGCCATAACACCCTGTAACCATGGTTGATAATTTATTTTTGTATTCATGGTTGTAACTCTACCCCTTGAATGGTGAGGTTATTAAGCTGATAGACATCTCTTGTCTTTCCTGCCGCGGCAATATACTGCACCAAATTTTCATAAATATCATATCTTGCTGTTTCAATTTGTTGATTCGCACTGTGAATGGCTTGTTCAGCGTTAAGTAAATCAACAGCTGTACGCGTTCCTAATTTATATTGCTCTTGATAAAGCTCTTTAGTTCTGACCGTTGTTGCTTGTTGGGAGGCTAAAACTTGCATTTGACGTTGCTTATTTTCGACTTGTTCTTGCGTTGAACGAATGAGGTCTATCGTTTCTAAATAAACAGAATTAATCCGCGCTTTTGCAGCTTCTTCCGCAAAGCTTGCAGCACGTGTCTGTGAAGCGACCGCTCCACCTTGATAAAAGTTGCTTGTCGCTTCAAACATAATGGCACTATCACTACCATTATCCACATTGTTGTTCGGATTACGCCCATTCAATGCTTGACTCAGGGATCCTTTGATATTCAACGTTGGATAGCGACTTAATTCAGTTTGCTTTTTCTCTGAACTGGCAACATCCGCTTGCGCTTTCGCCAACATCATTTTTGGAATTTTATTAAACTCGGGATCTTTATATATATCTGAACGTGCAATTAAGCTGTCTGGAATTTTCCATTCCGTGTTAGAGATATCTGCACCCAATAAAGTTCGGAGTCGTTGCTTGAATATTTTAAGTTGGGTTTCTTGCACGATCAAATTTGACTGTGCCGCCTCTAAATAAGATTGAGCTTGAATTGGATCGGCTTGACTACTGATCCCTGCTTTTGCTCGAAGATTGGCAATTTCTGCAATACGTGAAATGCCTTTAATTTGCTCTCTCGCAATACGGGTAATCTCTTCATAACGCCTGATATTTACAATCGCATTGGCAACTTCTAAGGAAATCTGGTCAATTGTAACAAGTACTTGAGCTTGATTCGTCAGTAGTCGAGCTTCTTGTGTTGAGACTCCGCTTTTAATTTTACCGAAGTCAAACAACATTTGACTCGCGTTTAAACTCAGTAACTGACGTCCTCGTTCACCAGAAGTCATATCACCCGTAGAAACACCACCACTGAGTTGCGGATAATAACCTGCACGTGCCACATCAATATTGGCATTTTGCGATGCTAAATCTGAAATACTCTGACTAATCTCTGGATGCTTTGAGACGGCGAGCTTAACTGCTTCATCAAGCGTTAAAACTTTTGAACCAATTTTACGTGATGATGACTGAATACCCGGTTGAGGTTTTCCAGAAATAATAGGAAGCGATTGACTCGGATCAGGTCTATATTCAAAGTTACTTAATTCATTCAGTTGAACCTTACGGAACTCATCAGAAGATTTAGGTTTAAATACACTTTGAAGATTATCTTTTAAAGAAGATAAACCCTTTTTCTTCTTGTTACTTGGTGCAACAATATTTGCTTCATCTTTTTTATTTTTTTTCAGGCTTGAGGCCGCAGTCGCTGTCGATGGTGGTATTACAGTTGTTGTTAATGGCGACACCGTTGCAGTCAATGGCGTTAAAGAAGTTGTCGACAATGGTGCAACTGTTGTTGATGCTGTTGCTAATACTGGAATTGGTACTGGCGTTACAGCAGGTTTAAATGCCATATTATTGGGTACTATGATGGGTTTATTTTTCGTTAATTTTTCAATTTGAGTTTTTTTCCCAGACGCTTGCATCGGACTAGATTGAGACGGAAGCATATTAGCCGAATCAGCTTTCGTCGCATTATTTGAATTGAAGGTGACTTTAGGTTTTATTTGAGCTGTTTCGATATTATTATTTTGAATACTACTTGCAGCCTCTGATTGATCAATTGCACTTGACGACTTCGTCATCTTATTTTTTATTGAAGCAAATGAAAATTTAGATTTTTTTTCAAACGTAGAGGGTTCAATCACATCTGAAGCGTTTTCATAAACAATATTCGGCTTCGGCACTCTAGAGACTGCTGTAGGCTTTGCATCTTTATTGGTATCTGTCTTAGTACTCAAGGTAGAGACTTGAGACGTATCCATCAAACTTTGTGCATTATTTTTTGTTGATTTAACCGTAATTTTGGGTTTTGGATATCGACTTTGTGATACTTTTAACTTGTCTTTATCCTCAATCACATCGACTTTCGGTTGATTAGCATATACTGGTGAAACATACATACTAATTAAAAAGAATGCGATATACCCCATATCTTTTTGGTTTATTTTATGTTTAATCACATGGATTCTCTCGGTTAACCATCTGCTACTTTCGTCTCAGAATTTAACTTATTTTACATACGTTTTTATATATTGTTCTGAAGTAATTTAAAATTTAAACTCAGATTTAGCCAATTTACAGTGTATAAACCTATAAAACAATATTATTCTACAGGTGTCACACTAAAATCCTAAACTGTGAAATCATCACCCAAATATACTTTACGAACTGTCTCATCTGCAAGCACTGCCTCTGGTGTACCTTCGGCAATGACAGCGCCTTCACTTACAATATAAGCATGCTCGCAAATGGCTAGAGTTTCTCTCACATTATGATCTGTGATTAATACGCCAATACCACGATCTTTCAAGGTGCGGATAATGTCTTTGATATCACCTACAGAAATCGGATCAACACCAGCAAAAGGTTCGTCAAGGAGCATAAATTTAGGGTCTGCGGCCAATGCACGTGCAATTTCAGCACGTCGACGCTCACCACCAGACACACTCATTCCTAGAGAATCTTTAATATGTGTAATCTTAAAGTCTTCTAATAATTCTTTTAGACGTTCAAGTCGCTGTGCTTTTGTTAAATCTTTGCGCGTTTCAAGAATGGCCATGATGTTATCAGAAATAGTCAGCTTTCTAAAAATAGACGCTTCTTGTGGCAAATAACCAATGCCCTGTCTTGCACGTTCATGCATGGCTAAATCTGAAATATCGAGATCATCTAGACGAATTTCACCTCTATCCATTTGCACAAGACCGACCACCATGTAGAAACTGGTGGTTTTACCTGCACCATTAGGACCGAGCAAACCGACGATCTGACCACTCTGCATCCTAAATGAAACATCTTTCACGACCCAACGCTTACTATAAACTTTGGCCAGATGTTTAATGGTTAATGTTTGAATGACTTTTTCAGAATGAGGCATTAATCACGCGCTCCTGGGAAAGTACGTGTATTTGAAGGTGGAATAATAATTTGCACACGACCTTTAGAGGCACCTGAGCCGCCCGAACCACCACCAGAGACTTCAATATCACCTTTATTCATACTGTATTTTAATGAGTTACCACGAATACTTGCCCCATCTTGATAAAGATAAGCATTTCCAGTCAAATTCAAAATACCTGTTTCAGCATTATATACAATCTTCTGAGCTTCACCGCGGGCAATTCCTCGATTTGTCTCTAGTTGCTGCTGAAACTTAGCCGGAGAACCTGAGGCATTGACTGTGCTAATTTGTTTATTCGAATTTAAGTTTGCAACAATCGATGCAGCATTAATCTTCAGCGTACCTTGTTCAATTACAACATTACCCGTATAGGTCGTGATACCCGTTTTATCATTGTAGGTTGCACGGTCGGCAATAAGTGAAATTTCTTTATTACGATCACTTGGTAGCGCAAATGTCATTGCTGAAATTGCACATAAACTCAGACCGAATAGCGATCTCGTTAATGAAGAAAGTGTTCTTGATTGTTTAATTTGGCGCATACT
>JAHLFF010000196.1 GCA_018883945.1 Candidatus Acinetobacter avistercoris | reverse complement strand
CCGGATCTAGCCAGGATAACGATGGAAATTCGGCACAAAGGCCAACAAATTCTTTATCCTCAACGGACCAGTTGACGCTAAATGAGTAACGAGCTTCAATCTTAAAATCAAATAAAGCTTTCATATATTTTGCAGCGTTTTTGGCCTCTGCTCTCAAATCGTCAATTTCTTGCCGGGTCAGATAATAATCGTCAGGATATTTCGGCATCGTTCACCTTTTTTAAGGACTACAGTAAATACTTTTGGATTAGCTGATTCGTGGCATCTCCTGTCACCTTATCTTTACTTAAATTAAGGTTGGCATCCTCTCGAAGCCTACGTAAAACACTATATTGCAAAAAGTCATCTGCATAGTTGGTGAGTCGTGATAAATAATCAAGCTCCAGAGGAACATAGTAGTCCACCTTCCTAAAGTCCTTCCCTGTTTTTTTATAGTGGTAGCTCACTACTTCAGTCAGCAATCGCCCCATTTGATGTCGATTACCCTTAAAAACGGTATAAAATCTGAGACGTTTATAAAACGTCTCAAGCATAGACATACCCATGGTTTTATCAGGGTTTGAGATCAAAACATTCATAATCTCAATGTATTTCTTTTTAAATATTTGCAGCGTTGGCTCATCATATCGCCAAGTCCAGGTGTAATTTTTAGCACTCTTTTCAGTCGGGGCATATTTTTTTGATTTTTTGCTGGAATGAGATAAGCGTACTAGCTCTATATGGCCTTTATCAACGACTATCTTTAAGTAAGGTTTATGCAACACAAACTTAAATTTTTCATGGTCTTGATAATAGTTTTGGATAAGCTGTATTTCCTCCTGCTCTAGCGCTTTATTCCAGTCCAGTACAGCTTCTGAAATTCGCTGGTTGACAATTTTTTTCAGGGCAATTTCACTCTTGGACTGATTATAGTCATGGCTTTTTGGCGTAGTAATCAATAACCAAAAATCAAAAATATTGACCCCTTCAATGGAGGGTCTTTTTTGAATAATAAGATCAGCTATCGGTTCTTTTTTTGTATTTAAACGATAAGTCCGTTGCCTTGCAGTTAAATGAAGCGAGTATTTATCAGTCAGTTTTTTCAACAATTTTTGGATGCTATCGAAAAATAAAGTCTTATCACTTTCAACAGAAAAATGGCTATAGAAATATGCACCATTCGAAACTTTGTCTGCAATTTTTTGTGCTGTATATCGACTATTCGGGCTGTAACTAATCATTTTATTGTCACTAAGCAATATTTAATATGTGTCATTAAGCAATATTCTATATTTCACATTGTCATTAAGCAATATTAAAAATTAATGAAATCCTTATACCATAAGGCTTAACGTGGCTTCGCCACGAAAACCAATGCCAAAGGCATTGGTCAGGCTTTATTGACACAATTTGTCATCGTGCAATAAAGCGGTTCCTAGGTGACGAAATTTACACCCCTTTTTATTTAGTTTATAGTCGGGATATTCATTGACTGAAAGCAGTCTGACCAACTGCCTGACCATTTCGCTTTTAGCGTTTTGAGCAGGCATCAGCCTGCTTAAAGCCATGTTTTTTTAGATAGCGCACAGTCGCGGATTAGCCATCCATACGACTGACCGATTGAGCGTACTACCTTGGAAGCAGGGTTCGGTACGATCTGATGGGCGCTAAGAAGTTGAGATACTTCTTTTCGATCCAATCAGCTTGTTTACAAGCGGTTGGGCGACAAGGACACGGGCGCCTATAAGCAATAGAAATATTGTGAAGTGGTTGTCTGGTGAGAAATCGCCAGGCTAGAGAAGTGCAGATCAATCTGCATGACTTGAACCCCTGTTTCAGCAGAACTCGGGAGGTCGGGACAAGGATGTTGTCAGTACCGTTAATACCGATCTTGTGTGTGCATGATGCGCACTAGACTTTCTAGTGAGAAATGCAGCTCAAGAGCACATCTGTGGGCGTTTGAGGTAACAGCAATGTTACAGGCTGTTGAGGAGAAATCTGGATACAGCGGCACCATCTGGTGAGATTATTTCAAGCTCGATGGGTCAACGGATAGCTTAAGCAGAATACATCGGCAAGCATAGCTGAGATACGTGCAGATTAAGAGCCTTACCCTTGCGATTTTATCATTATAGCCATATCCCCATGTTTTTAAGGAACCGCGTTGGGGGGAAAAAAACACCGAGAGGTTGGAAGTGCTATTTTGATAATAGAGGATAGGCGGTCTGATCAAGACTGTTGGAAATAACTTGGGAATCTCCATGCCGTTGACATTGAATTGTCATGGCAGGTGTGGAGAGGGAGAGATGATGAGTAGGGCGTATAAGCTATTTTAAATAGTGAAATCGTTGCAGTTATTAGTTTTAAACTGCTGAAAGGCAATAGGCGAACTCAATCCTGATATGGCTATCAGGATTGGTAAAGGGAGTCTAAATATTTGTGTCGTGATTTGATGCAGATTTGTTTCCGAAAGTTGGAGTCGGTTTTATGTGTTATCTAAAAAAGCGAGAACTTAGCTAAAATGGTTTGGTCACCATTGTGTTTCAATTGTTCGGGATTGGTCTCTCGAACAAAATTGGGACTATGCAAATTTCAGTGAATAGAATTGGCTATATTCAGATTAGTCTTAAGATGAATTATAACAATTCGCAGAGTCTAATTAACTCTTTAAACTGTGAGCAATTGAGAGTGTTTCTACTCCCAATTTTACCAATATGTTGATATTCAGCATATTGTGGTGTTGGTTGCAAATCGATTAATTTTTTACTTCATTGAAAGAAATAATATCGATAAAAACTTAGTTATTAATAATTTTTTATTAATCGCTACTAGCTGTTTTTTTTAGCGGTGACGTTACGAAGCAGTACAGTTGTTTGACTAGCGGAATAGTGTTTTAGCGGAGATGTATTTTTTTCTGGATTTTTCGTCTAGCGGTCCACATGTGACTAAGCGAAGATGATGGAAAATAAGAATTGAATACTAGCGAACCTATACTTAGCGGAGATGGAGAGCAACTTGCTTTGTAACTAGCGGAAAAATGGTATTAGAAAGTCGTAGTTGTGGAACTAAAACACAGCCGAAGTTTGTATCAAACTTAGTCGTGATAACAGTTGGAGGTAGCTGTTGGAACGGTTTGAAAGTCGCTTCCTTTGCCTGGCAAAGAAAATGTCTCAAGTTGATAACTGTGAAAACGTACCAATACGTTCTATTGGCGTTAGGCGGTAACGTGAAACTCCAATACGAGCCCTGTTCCAAGTTTATTGGACAGGGCTTTCCTATTTTGCGCTGATTTGCGTTTTAAGACACTTTACGACTCAGACAAGGAAGACCCTAGGCCATAACTTAAAAAATCAAACCTGATGCATATTACAAGCAAAATTCACGATATTCATTTGAAGAAAAGATCAATTATTTGCTCTTCATCTGTTTTTTGATCTCTTGCTTTCATCTGCTTCTCATTAACTCGCCAAAGTTGTAACTCGCGATTAAGTTCCTTTTGGCTAATGTTCAATAAATTTTTTCTCTTTTCCTCTAAACTTTCTGCTACTTCTGCTAATTGCCGATCTCTCTCAAAGTATTCCATATCAACTTCCAATTAAATATTTCTAGAAGTATGCAAAATTCTTAGAATGAATACCTGTTTTTTGTCTTCATCAATTTGAATGATGGCACGATATGGGCTGTCAACAATCAGCATTTCTCTGGTTCCTAAACTACCCTTTCTTTTTGTTCGATTTGGTGAGAAGTAGAGCGTTTCTAACTGATCAGTAATTTTTAAATACATACTTTCAGCTAGTTTTTCGCCCCAGTTCTCAATGCCATACGCCAAGATTTCAATTAAATCTTGTTCTGCTTGTGGCAAATAGGAGACTTCATAACTCATTTGCTACGGCTCGCTACTAACTCTCGTGCTTTTTGCATTGCTGTAGCATGTACAGTTTTCATTTCAGTCGTTTGTGATGGATGTGATTTCAAAGAATTTAGAGCTTCTACAATTTTCTCTTTTTCCCAATCTTCATAATCATCATCTTGAATATTAAAAAGACTTTCCAAGTGAGTACCCTTCACATCTTTCAAAGACAAGAATACGCCAACTGGACGTTTATTCTTGGTAACTAAGACAGGTTCTCGTTGCATCGTATCCAATAATTCACCAAAACGTGATTTGGCATCTTTTGCAGTAATAACTTGCATATTTAAAACCTCAAACAGTCAAAGTAGACACTTTAGCTATTTTAGACTTTTAAGGAAAATAATCAAAATTAATTTTGTATTAAATTTTTCTTGATATTAGCTAAAAAGGAAAAAATGCTCTCACTCTCTCAAGATCCCCACAGCCGTCGCTTCGCTTTGGGCTGATGGTGAACGTTGAGAGAGTTTCGGCAATACTCTCCCTAAGGGCGGTCACTTAAAAAAATGACACATCCCTTAAGTATTGCCGATTTACCAGTCGGGCTGACGGAGCCACGCA
>JAHLFF010000195.1 GCA_018883945.1 Candidatus Acinetobacter avistercoris | reverse complement strand
ATCTTAAACAACAGCATCAATTAGGTGGTCGTTATCCTCTATTTATTGGCAGTGGTGCAAACGTCGCTGAACAGTTAATTAATTTTTTAGATACTTCTGGCATTGATGGTTTCAATCTGACTCGAACCGTTGCCCCAGAATCGCATCATGATTTCATTCAATATGTCATTCCAGAATTACAAGAACGTGGACGTTACAAAACAGCGTATGAACACGGTAGTTTACGCCACAAATTAATTGGACAAGGCGATCGTCTTTTTACAACGCATCCTGTCCAAAAATTCCGATGTTGTCGCGCTGACATTCACAAGGACGTTATTCCAGATTCAACTTTAAACACAGCCACTAAACATAAAAATACAGCATAATGCATCGAGATAAATATGACTCAATCAATACAAACACCACAAAACACACCGTCTAAAAACAAATTTATCGTTGTGGGGATTATCATTCTTGCAGTCATTGCAGGAGTTTATCTATGGAATCAAAATCAAAAATCTGGTTCGGATGAACTGGTCATCGGCATTAGCCCTTCTTTTGCTAAACCCTTACAGGTTGCAGTCGAAGAAGCAAAGCAGCAAGGCGTGAATGTCAAACTGGTTGAATTTTCAGACTGGAATACGCCTAATATCACGCTCAATCATGGTGATATTGATGTCAATTTTTTCCAACATCAACCTTTCTTGGATAATGTCAAAAAAGAAACAGGCTTTAAACTACATGGATTCGCTGTAGGTGCTGCTTCACATGTCGGTCTATACTCCAAGAAATATAAGAGTTTTGAGGAATTACCTTTAAATGCCAGTGTTGTCGTTCCCAATGACCCCGTCAATCAAGGCCGTGCTTTATTGTTATTACAACAAGCCAAACTGATTACCTTAAAAGATCCTGAAAATCATTTGTCTGCCTTAAAAGATATTGCAGAAAATCCTAAACAATTCAAATTCATTGAAGTTGAAGGTCCTCAAACCGCCCGAGCAACAGATGATGCTGACCTTGCTTTCGGTTATCCACATTACTTACGTCTAGCCAAAACAGCAGATCCTGAAAGCGCATTATTGTTGGATGATAATACCAATAAACGGTATGCCATTTTATTTACCGTGCGTGATGATTTCAAAGATTCCGATGGGAAATTACAGAAGTTTGTCGATATTTATCAAAACTCTCCAAAAGTAAAAGCTGCGCTAGATCAAGACTTTGGTGCAACACTTTGGTTCCCAGGCTGGAAATAAGGAGAGGCTATGTCTACTACATCTCAATCAAAACCCAAATCAAACCTGAAATTGGTCGGAATCGTTATAGCCATTTTAGTGCTTGGATTATTGGGCTATCAATATTTGAACAAGACCCAACAAGATGACGTTCTCACCATAGGGATCAACACCCCTACTGCGAAGACTATGGCTATTGCAGCTGAAGAAGCCAAGCTACAAGGAGTAAATGTCAAATTGGTCGAATTCTCAGATTGGAATACCCCGAATATCACACTTGATCATGGTGATATTGATGCCAATTATTTCCAACACCAGCCCTATCTTAGCAATACCAGTAAAGAGCGTGGCTATGACTTTAACGTTGCTGGTATCGGGACAGCGACTCATGTGGGTTTATATTCTAAACGCTTCAAAACTTTAGCTGAAATTCCAGAGGGTGGAACTGCTGTGGTACCCAATGATCCAGTCAACCAAGGCCGTGCATTATTACTATTTCAACAAGCCAATCTGATTCGCTTAAAAGATCCTGAAAATCACCTTTCAACGCTGCGTGATATTCAAACGAATAGCAAAAATTTAAAGTTTATAGAAGTTGAAGGTCCTCAAACGGCAAGGGCATTAGAAGACAGTGATATTGCTTTTGGTTATCCCAACTATTTATTACTTTCAAAAAATCATGATCCAAAAGACGCTTTGATTTTTGATGAACCCACTGGAAATCGCTACGCCTTACTCTTCGTTACCCAAAGTGATTTTAAAAACAAACATCCAGACTAAAGTCAAAAACTTGAAAAATTTATCAAGATATTCCAAACCTCAGACAAAGTTAGACAATCCATAGACGAAGATTCTGGAAAAGATCTTTGGTATGCGGATTGGAAATAAGGAGCATTAAAATGGTCAGTTTCGGATCTCAAGTCGATTTTAGTGTTCCACACATTAAAATACGTGACTTAAATAAATATTACGATGTGCAAGGCACTCAAGTTCAAGCGCTGAAAAATATCAACTTGGATATTCCAGAAGGAAAAATCTTTGGCATCATTGGTAAAAGTGGCGCAGGAAAGTCTTCTTTAATTCGGACACTCAATGGTCTTGAAAGTATTACAGATGGTCACATCCATATTCACCATCAAGATTTAGCTGAATTAAATCATGCACAACTCATTAAACTTCGGCAAAAAACCGGCATGATTTTTCAACATTTTAATTTACTGTCAGCCAAAACAGTTTGGGAAAATGTTGCTTTGCCATTGAAGATTGCTCATCTATCAAAAAAAGAAATCGAAAGCAAAGTTAATGAGGTTCTGCAATTGGTGGGTCTGGCAGATAAAGCACAGCAATATCCTTCGCAACTGTCTGGTGGTCAAAAGCAGCGCGTTGGCATTGCGAGAGCTTTGGTGAGTAAACCTGAAATTTTACTGTGCGATGAAGCAACTTCTGCATTAGATCCTGAAAGTACATCTGTTATTTTGAGTTTATTAAAAGAAATCAATCAAAAACTGGGTCTCACCATCGTATTAATCACCCACGAGATGCAAGTCATTCGTGAGATCTGTGATCACGTGGTGGTTATTGAACAAGGTGAAATCGTCGAGTCTGGACAAGTATGGTCAGTTTTTTCTAATCCACAAAAAGTTATTACCCAAGAATTACTTAATTTAGAACAACTTGATTTACCTTTTAAAGTTTATTCTGAACTTAATGAAGTGGTGACACACAGCATCGTGAAACTCAGTTATGCGACAAATACAGAGTCTTCACCCGACTTAACTCAGATTTTGAGTCTGTTTGGACATTCTGTGCATTTGTATCAAAGCCATGTGGATACGATTCAAAATCATCTGATTGGATCAATCATTGTCGGGGTCGCTGATTTGAATATTGATATTTCAGCCTTACAACAAAAGTTAAAACAACAACTTGCTCAAGTAGAGGTGATTGGCTATGCACGACCAACTCATTGATTTATTAATTACGGGCACCATCGACACTTTATTAATGGTCGGAATTTCAGCATTTTTTGCCTTATTGATCGGTTTGCCGATGGCCGTCGTTTTGGTTAATACCGCTGACAATGGTATTTATCCATCTAAAACCATCAATCAAGCCTTGGGATGGGTGGTGAATATCACTCGATCTATCCCCTTCTTAATTTTGATGGTTGCTTTAATCCCCTTTACACGATTAATTGTCGGGACCAGTTATGGCGTGTGGGCCGCTGTTGTACCACTTACGATTGCAGCAACGCCCTTTTTTGCGCGTATTGCAGAAGTGAGTTTACGTGAAGTCGATCATGGTCTCATTGAGGCAGCTCAAGCTATGGGCTGTAACCGCAAACAAATCATTTGGCATGTGCTTTTACCTGAAGCGCTACCAGGTATTGTGGCGGGTTTTACCGTGACGATCGTTACTATGATTAACTCATCTGCCATTGCGGGTGCGATTGGTGCTGGTGGTTTAGGTGACATTGCCTACCGTTACGGCTATCAACGTTTTGATATTCAAATTATGTTGGCTGTCATATTGGTGCTTATTGTTTTAGTTATGCTCATCCAAGCTTTAGGAGACAATCTCTCCAATGTGCTTGATAAGCGTAATATTTAGCTTTTAAGTCTTTATATTTAAGTCTTTATATTTAAGTCTTAACAGTGTTTTTCTCCTTTCTCATAAACATCCGAGCCATGACCTGACTTTGTCATGGCTTTCATGTAAAATCAGCCTCAATTTTTAAATAACACTGTGTGAGTCATTTCATGGGTTTTAATTGTGGTATTGTCGGCTTGCCGAACGTTGGTAAATCTACACTTTTCAATGCATTGACTAAAGCTGCTATTGCTGCAGAAAACTTCCCATTTTGTACCATTGAACCCAATACAGGAATCGTCCCTGTACCTGACCCACGTTTAGACAAATTAACCGCGATTGTAAAACCACAACGCGTGATTCCTACATCAATGGAATTTGTCGATATTGCAGGTTTGGTTGCTGGTGCGTCTAAAGGCGAAGGCTTGGGTAACCAATTCTTAGCGAACATTCGTGAAACAGATGCGATCGCACACGTGGTTCGTTGTTTCGAAGATGAAAATATAATTCACGTCAACGGTAAGATTGATCCACTTGATGACATCGCAACCATCAACACTGAACTTGCACTCGCTGACTTAGAAGCGGTCGCTAAAGCGATTTTACGTCTTTCTAAATCTGCTAAAAGCGGTGATAAAGAAGCGATTGCGATTAAAGCCATTTTAGAAAAAATTCAACCGCTCTTAGATGAAGGTAAGCCTGCACGTGCAGCTGATCTTGATGATGATGAGCGTAAATTGGTTCGTGGTTTTGGTCTAATGACTTTAAAACCAACCATGTATATTGCTAACGTTGCTGAAGACGGTTTTGAAAATAACCCACATTTAGATGCTGTTAAAAAGTTAGCTGCTGAAGAAAACGCAATTGTGGTTCCACTTTGCAACCAAATTGAAGCTGAAATTTCATTACTTGAAGATGAAGACCGTGCCGAGTTCCTTGAAGCAATGGGTATGGAAGAACCAGGTCTGAACGTCGTTATTCGTGCAGGCTATTCACTTCTTGGCTTGCAAACGTATTTCACTGCCGGTGTACAAGAAGTACGTGCTTGGACTGTGAAAGTCGGCGCAACCGCTCCTCAAGCAGCTGGTGTGATCCACACTGACTTTGAAAAAGGCTTTATCCGTGCTGAATGTGTTGCCTATGACGACTTCATTCAATATAACGGCGAATCTGGTGCGAAAGAAGCAGGTAAATGGCGTCTAGAAGGTAAAACATATATCGTTCAAGATGGTGATGTACTTCACTTCCGCTTTAACGTTTAACGTTTAACGTTTAACGTTTTCTGATAAAGAGCCCTGAATATTCAGGGCTTTTTTTATTTCTCAATTTTTTAAATCGCATTTATAGAATTATTATTAGAAATAATATTAGATCTCTTCCATAAATCAAAAACAGCCATTAATTGTCAATAGATTGATATCTAAAATAACTTTTCTCCATAAGAAAAGGTCAGGATGAGTGGAATCTAATGATCGGTATGAAATGACTGATGACTGATGACTGATGACTGATGACTGATGACTGATGACTGATGACTGATGACTGA
>JAHLFF010000194.1 GCA_018883945.1 Candidatus Acinetobacter avistercoris | reverse complement strand
TTGTCAGTTACAGCAACGTTGGTATAGATCACATCTTTAGTTAATGTTGCCATACAGTTCGGGTTGGTCTTGGTATTTGTACCCGGCGCTACACCGAAGAAACCAGCTTCAGGGTTGATGGCATATAAGCGACCATCTTCACCTGGTTTGATCCAAGCAATATCGTCACCTACAGTTTCAATTTTCCAACCTTCATATCCAGCTGGTGGAATCAACATTGCAAAGTTGGTTTTACCACAAGCAGAAGGGAAAGCAGCTGCGATGTAGTGTTTTTCACCTTTAGGATTCGTCACGCCAAGGATCAGCATATGTTCAGCTAACCAGCCTTGTTGACGACCCATTGATGAAGCAATACGTAAAGCTAGGCATTTTTTACCCAACAATGCATTACCACCATAACCAGAACCGTAAGACCAAATTTCACGCGTCTCAGGGTAATGAACGATATATTTTTCTGGGTTGCAAGGCCAAGCAACATCTTTCTCGCCTTCAGCAAGTGGAGCACCCACTGTATGTACACATGGTACAAATTCACCATCAGTACCTAAAACGTCATAAACAGCTTTACCCATACGAGCCATTTTTGACATGCTAACTGCTACATAAGGAGAGTCAGTCAATTCGATACCAATATGTGCAATATGAGAACCTAAAGGACCCATAGAGAACGGAACAACATATAAAGTACGACCAGCCATTGCACCGTCAAACAAACCGTTCAAGCGTGTACGCATTTCTGCAGGTGCTTCCCAGTTATTGGTTGCGCCAGCATCATCTTTGTTTTCAGAACAAATATAAGTGCGGCCTTCAACACGAGCAACGTCAGAAGGATCAGAATTCGCTAAATAAGAACCAGGATGAGTTTCTGGGTTCAGCGTTTGCATTGTGCCGTTAGCGATCATCAAGTTAATATAACGTTGATATTCTTCTTCGCTTCCGTCACACCATTCAATTTTCGCTGGTTTTGTTAATTTTGCAATTTCTTCAACCCATGCAATAAGCTTGGGATGACGAACGAATTCTGGTGCGTTCACTTGGGTCATGGTGAGGCCTATATCAAAAGTGTACAATGTGCGTACAAATAGCAATCCAGATACTGGATGACAATATCTAGATTTAAGTATGAAAAAAGTGGCTGTATTAAAGCATATTTTCATAAAAAAAATAAGACTAAAGGCTAAAAACAATCAAAGCTTATGTGTGGTTGTATCTTATTGAATAAAATAAAAAAAACAGATGTATTGGTTGTTTTTTAAATACATGTATTTTATAAATGTTCAGTATTTATATTATAAATGTTATTCTAAATTATAGGTTTATTTCACATAAATGAATCAAATGAATGATTGGAATATTGAATAAGCCTAATCCGAATTTTACATAAATGAGCTATTAATTGCTTAGAGATTAGACGAAATTAGTGTAATTACTTTAACTTCATCAAATAAATGAATAGATCGCTCAAGCCATTGTCCATGATTTATAATGAGAAATCTGGATTTCATGCAACTAAAAATGACAAAATTTATGAACAGTTGATGACCAAATGGTCGGATTATGGATTTGAGATTCAAGTTTTTGATATTGGTTCAGAAGCTAATTTTAAAGTTCTCATGGACAAAGTTAAAGCGAGACATAAGCTTTATGACAATATCGGAGTAATCGTTGCAGCGGGTGGTGATGGCACTTTAAATGCAGTGGCTTCTGAATTATTGCATCAAGAAATACCTTTGGGTGTATTGCCATTAGGAACTTTTAATTATGTTGCGCGGGTATTAAATATTCCTTTGGATATCATTCAAGCTGCGGATGTTATTGCGACAGGAGAGTCACGATCATCACATGTGGCTCGGATTAATGATCGTATTTATCTGAATAATGCTAGTTTAGGTCTTTATCCTTTATTTATAAAAAAACGGGAACTTTATAATCGTAAATTTGGTCGTTTTCCTTTACATGCTTATACATCAGGTTTAGATGTGCTCATACGAGATCGTAAAGAGCTTAAACTGGAAATTGAAGTCAATCAGCAGAAATACCCAGTAAAAACCTCCTTAATATTTTTTGGCAATAATCAGCTTCAGTTACAGGAAATGAATTTAAAAATTGCCAAATGTGCTGAAATAGGTGAGGTTGCAGGAGTCGTCTTAGCCAGAAGCGATAAAATGAGTTTATTTAAAACCTTATTTCAGTTGATTCGAGGGCAATTGGAAAATGCAGCAGATGTTTATAGTTTTAGCGGAGAAAAAGTTACGGTGTATTCAAAAAAAGCCAAGTTAACCGTTGCCATTGATGGTGAAATTACTGAAATCGCGACACCTTTAAAATTTAATGTCGATAAAAATGCATTAAAAATCATGGTTCCTTATGCTTCTACATCTGTCTGATTTACATTTCGGTACTGAAAAAATTGAATGCATAGATGCTATTCAACGATTTTGTTTGCAACATCAGCCAGAAGCGGTCGTTGTAAGTGGTGATCTCACGCAACGTGCTCGTTATGAACAATTTTATCAATGTAAAAAATTTTTAGAGGGTTTGAATCTACCTTATTTGGTGGTGCCCGGTAATCATGATATTCCGCTTTATAATGTCTGGAACCGTATTTTTAGTCCATTTGCACGATATCGTTTATTTTTTGGAAGAATGGAAGAAACCTTAGAAACGGAGCACTTTTATATTATTGGTATTAATAGTATACGTCGTCGTCACCATACCAAAGGTCATATCTCAATTGAACAAATTCAGAGGATTGATGGCTTATTGAAGTCAGCGCCGACCAAAAAAATTAAAATAATTGCTGCACATCAACCTTTTTATACACCACCAGATAATGATCATGGCGTGAAAGACTGTCCAATATTAGGTCGTATGGCCTTGGAGAATTGGAGTCAGAGTGGATTGAATGCTTTGGTACATGGCCACTTACACCAATCGGCTGTATATGATTTAAATCAAATATATCAATTAGGTGCTTCTCATCCAATCCTTGAGATCCATGCAGGTACGGCAACATCCTATCGACTACATGAAGGTTTGCCGAATAGCTTTAATCTCATTTTGAATAATCAAGATGTGAGGCACTATTATTATTCAGATGAGCAGCAAGATTTTGTACTGAGTGAGTTGTTATAAAATTTCAAATATAAATTGAAATAAATGTAGGGTTTAGATTAAAAAAAATACAAAAAAATAACTTTTTTTATTTTTTGCCCTTGAAGCCTTTTTTTCCATCCCCACAACAGTGTCATCGAAATCAATTTTTTGATGATGATCGATGTAATAACGAAATCATCATCTATTTACTAATAAAGACATAGTCTGATGGAGTTTCAAATGAGCAGCATTCGTCCTTTACATGATAACGTTGTGATTCGCCGAGTTGAGAAGGAAACTAAAACTGCCGGTGGTTTAATTTTAAGTACTTCAGCAGCAGAACAACCTGCTCAAGGTGAGATCATTGCTGTAGGTAATGGCAAAATCACAGATAACGGTGTTCGTGCTTTAGATGTAAAAGTTGGCGATACAGTATTGTTTGGTACATTTGCAGGTACAAAAGTAAAAGTTGATGGTGAAGAACTTCTAGTGATGAAAGAGTCTGATATTTTAGCGGTTTTAGAAGCTTAAGCTTCAAACGCATTTGACTTTTCAGAACCATATTATTGTTCAAAATTTAAAAATTTTCGGAGCTAAACATGTCAGCTAAAGATGTAAAATTTGGTGATTCAGCACGTACAAAAATGATTGCTGGTGTAAATATTCTTGCAGATGCAGTGAAAGTAACGTTAGGACCTAAAGGTCGTAACGCTGTAATCGATCGTTCTTTTGGTTCTCCACATATCACGAAAGACGGTGTAACGGTTGCGAAAGAAATTACTCTAAAAGATAAATTTGAAAACATGGGCGCACAATTGGTTCGTGAAGTGTCTTCAAAAACCAATGACATCGCTGGTGATGGTACAACGACTGCGACTGTACTTGCTCAAGCAATCTTGAACGAAGGTATCAAATCAGTGACTGCGGGTATGAACCCAATGGACTTGAAACGTGGTATCGATTTAGCGGTTAAAGCTGTTGTTGCAAATATTAAAGAAACAGCTAAACCTGCATCTGATACTAAAGCGATTGAACAAGTCGTTTCAATTTCTGCAAACTCTGACACGACTGTAGGTAAACTTATTGCTCAAGCAATGGAAAAAGTCGGTAAAGAAGGTGTGATTACAGTTGAAGAAGGTTCAGGCTTTGAAGATTCTTTAGATGTCGTTGAAGGTATGCAGTTTGATCGTGGTTATATCAGCCCGTATTTTGCTAACAAACAAGACACTTTAACAGCTGAGCTTGAAAATCCATTCATCTTGCTTGTAGACAAAAAAATCAGCAACATTCGTGAATTGATTGCAGTATTAGAAGCTGTTGCTAAAACAGGTAAGCCACTACTTATTATCGCTGAAGATATTGAAGGCGAGGCACTTGCTACACTTGTTGTAAACAACATGCGCGGCATTATCAAAGTATGTGCAGTAAAAGCACCTGGTTTTGGTGATCGTCGTAAAGCAATGCTACAAGACATCGCGATCTTAACAGGTGCAACGGTTATTTCTGAAGAAGTAGGCATGACTTTAGAGAAAGCAGATATCCAAGATTTAGGTACTGCGCATAAAGTAACGATTTCTAAAGAAAATACAGTGATTGTGGATGGTGCAGGTAATGCAACTCAAATTGCAGACCGTGTTCAACAGATCCGTGCTCAAATCGAAGAGTCATCTTCTGAATACGACAAAGAAAAACTTCAAGAACGAGTAGCTAAATTAGCAGGCGGCGTTGCAGTTATCAAAATTGGTGCAGCAACTGAAGTTGAAATGAAAGAGAAGAAAGACCGTGTTGACGATGCGCTACATGCAACGCGTGCTGCAGTAGAAGAGGGTGTTGTTGCTGGTGGTGGTGTTGCGTTAGTACGAGCAGCAAAAGTGCTTGATGGTGTGGTTGGTGCGAACGATGACCAAAATGTAGGTATCAATATTTTACGCCGTGCGATTGAAGCACCTCTTCGTCAAATTGTTTCTAACTCAGGTGATGAGCCTTCAGTTGTGATCAATGCTGTGAAAAAAGGTGAAGGTAACTTCGGTTATAACGCAGCGACTGGTGAATATGGTGATATGCTTGAAATGGGTATTCTAGATCCAGCTAAAGTAACGCGTTCAGCACTTGAACATGCCGCTTCGGTTGCGGGTCTGATGTTGACTACTGAATGTATGATTACAGACATTCCAGAAGATAAACCTGCTATGCCTGATATGGGTGGAATGGGTGGTATGGGCGGTATGATGTAAGTCATCATTTAAGCCAATAAAAAAACCCTGCTTATGCAGGGTTTTTTATGGGATTAATTTATTCAGGAAGTAAAATAAGCAACCATGTGAAAAATATAATCGCTAGTGAGAAAAATTGTGCGGCACTTCCCATATCTTTGGCATTTTTAGAAAGCGGATGTTTCTCTAAAGATACGCGGTCAACCACAGCTTCAATTGCTGAGTTAAATAATTCAACAAAAATCGCCAAAAAGCAGACAGCGATCATAAGTGCTTGCTCGACTCGCGAAATATCGACAATAAAAGTGATGGGAATAAGCATAAGGTTCATAAATACAACTTGGCGAAAAGCTGCTTCATGTTTATATGCAGAATTAAATCTAGCCAATGAATACTCAGTTGCATTCACAATACGTTTAATTCTCGTTTTACCCTTTAATTCAGAATATTCTTGCATAACATTATCTTATTGAAATATCAGCGCAAAATACTACAAAAAATTTAAATGAAAATTAAATTTATAAATATTATTAAACTAATTGTATTACATATGAAAAGAAAAAAATGAAAGCATAACTAATCACAAGAGTTTTTGATTATTTTTATATATAAATGAGTCACTTGATAAATTGTTTTATATTTAAATCATGCCTTATAAGCTATTAATTATATCATTTCAGTATTTTATTCATCATATCACTGCCTGGTTGCGTCTTTTTGAGGAAGAATAAGAATTATCAGCACTATTCATATGAAATTTAAAGATTTATTGCTTATATTGTGCTTTTGTTGAATACTAAATTATAAATAAATCTTTTAAATAATAAATATTTAGATAACTGGGGGTGCGAATGATTTCAGATCATGAAAACCAAATTATCGGATTGATTTATGACGCTGCAATTAATCCTTACTTATGGAAAAATGTACTTGAAGAAATATGTATATATACGGGAAGCTCAACCTCTATATATACCTACATGGATCAACTTAATCCTAAGCAGAATTTTGTGGTCGCACATAATATTTCTGAAAAAGAACTCATTACTTATGCTGAAGAAAATTTAGATGTAATTGACATGCGAATTCATGGAGATAGCATGAAGCAAAAAGGGGTTGGGCAGCCTTATACGATCGATTGTAGTTCTTATGAATTTATGCCGAATTCAGATGAGCTAAAATTCTTTGAGAAATGTTTAAAACCTTCAAATATTTGCTATTTAAATGGTGTGTTGCTCGATTATGGACCTTATAAGTGGGCCGTTATTGCTGTACATCGACCAAACACAGCAAGTCGCTATCAACAAAATGAATTAATTAAACTTGAGCGAATTGCAAAACACCTGCGTCGATCATTACAGATTTATAGACATTATCATCAGGTTCAAGCAGAAAATAATGACTATTACAAATTATTTAATCAACTTGATGTGGGGGTGATTTTATTAAATGCACAAGCTGAATTGTATTTTATTAATGATATCGCCCAGCAAGTTTTACTTGACTCAAAAGAGCTATGGATAGATCAAAAGAACAACTTAAAAACATCAGCTTCGTATCAGGTTCGATTAGATCAGTTAATCGAAAGCTGTTTAAATAAATCATCTGTCAAAATCAACGATAAACAAGAACAGGGCGGTGTTATGGGAATTTCAATACCGAATCATGCACAACCCATCATGCTGACTATTTTCCCTTTAACCGATGATCACTCTTCAGAATTAAATCAAATTGCAAGACAAAAAGTCGTCGCTATTTTTATATCGAAACCCAGTGAAAAGAAAATAATTCCTTCTGGCATATTAAAAGATTTATTTTCCTTATCTCCACGTGAGGTCGAAATTTGTGATCTATTTTTAAATGGATCTGATTTTGAAAAGTTAGCAGAGCATTGCAGTATTACCATGAGTTCATTAAGAACTTATATGAAAATTATTTATTCAAAAACGGGATGTAATTCTCAAACAGAATTATTAAGACTATTGCATGGACTTACTCAAAACTTTAAACATATTGAATAGTAAGAAGCCCAATACATATATTGGGCTTCTTAGTATTTAGAGATCAATAATGAAATTATTGAATACGATTTAAAGAAAAAGGTTCTTCATTTGGAATTGTAAAAGTTACTGTATTTGACTGTAAACTTACAGGTAGATTGATATTTAAGAAGTCAGAAATTCCAGCACACCCATTCGTATCAATGATAATACTTTTTACTTTGAAGCCATTATTGATAAGCTCATAAGTACCATATTCAATACCTGGCCCTCCACACGATTCGTGATCTTCTTCAGAAAGATCACCGATAGGGTCGAGTAGATAATAGGTGTTATTCGGGAAAAATACGAAGATTTGCGAACCAGAAGTATTTTTCCATGCACCCTGCAATTGATTAGGTGTGCTGGTTATCCTACTAAAGAATGCAAATTCATCTGGATTTTCTTTTTCACTAATTTTTAAATTTTGACCATCATAGCTAATATTAAAAATAAGATTTTGTGACGAGTTAGGATCTGTAAGTCCCCAATCTGAATTGGTGTCAATAGATGACGTCGCACTAAGCTCTCCTGTTAAAGGATTCCAATCGAGTACACCTACCTCAATGCCATTACCTTCATTGTCTGATTCATTTGGAATGCTTTCACCCATCATATAATGACCATTTTCCTGAATATTGAGCACAATTTCAGATTGATCATCAATTTCAGTTCTTGAAAATGTCCATGTTCCAGCAATATCTTTAAAAAATGCTTGTTTAAAGTTATCTTGAGCTTGATCAGAATCGACGACGGTCCGTTGTTCAAATCCAGGTATTTGATTTAACGTATTTTGTAATGCGCTACTAAAGTCAGTTGTCGAACTGCTAAAATCAACTTGAGTATTATTTAAGGTATTAATAACAGTCTCAGAAATTTGAATACCATCGCTATGATCGTTGTTCTGATCTAATGATTGTAAAAATATGAGTAAATTTAATCGACTTTGTTCATTGTCCGCTAACTCCAAGGGGGTGATTCGCTCTGATGCGATCACTTCACCCAAAAGGACTTGACCCAGACTGAACCTCACAGTATCGCCTTCTAAGTATTCAAACTCACCTTGAGCATTGGTTTGTTTGGTTATTCCATTAATTGAATAGCTCACACCACTCACAGGTCCGTCAGTGAGTACGCCAATTTTAGTATTCGATGTTGGTGGAGTTACTGTTGGATTATCATTTGAGCTATCACTTCCACAAGCCGTTAGCAAACCACATATCGATAATGCATAAATTATTTTTTTCACTTCCATGTCCCCCAAAATATGTTGACTTCATCAATATAAGTAAATAAAAATGGATCAGGTATCCCTATATGAGGAGGGTATATTTATTTCTTGTTCTATTTTTTGAAAATTTAGAATAAGGAGTCCGTGTATTGATCTAAGATTAAAAATTAGAGTTTGTTGACATTTTTTAATGTAAAACAATGAATAATAAAAATTAAGGGAAAAGTTAAATTCTTGACTAGCGATGCTTTGTATAATCTATATGAATCAATATTTGTTAAAAGCTTAAATTCAATTAGCTGTTGATGCATTTGGAATTCTTATTTAATTTATGATTACCGATGACACAATACATAGTCTGAAAATGGCACCAGACTTTATACATAGTCTGAAAATGGCACCAGACTTTATTGACTGTTTGGATTTTAAGAAACAACAAAAGTGAGCATATCAATATTATGACTCCTCACTATCTAGTCAGAGAGTAGAGAGAGTAGTTAGATAATAGAAAACACATAAATTAAAGCAAAAATTCTTAAGAAGTCTAACGTTCTGTCTAGTCATTGATATAAGAGTTAGTCATTGATTTCATTCATACGTCTTTATTCACATAGCATACTCAGCATAGTATTTTCTCATCTTTTTTAGTTAGTACGATAAACTGTCAACAAAGCATAAAAAAGAGAGCCCGTAGGCTCTCTTTTTTACTTAAAATCTATTTATCTTATAAAAAATAAGAATAGAAATTTAGTTTTTAATTTTATATGCCATAACGCTGTCACCTAAGGTTGTGCCCAATGAACCATGGCCACCTGCAGCAAGAACAACATATTGTGCGTTATCTTTACCGATGAACGTAGAAGGCGTTGCTTGACCGCCCGCAGGAAGTTCAGTTTCCCAAAGTTTATCACCTGTATTGATGTCGTAAGCACGGAAGAAATTATCCGCTGTTGCGCCTTGGAATACTACGCCACCTTTAGTGGTTAAAGTACCGCCATGCGCCAACATACCCATATTGAAACCAATTGGGAAACGACCTGGTAAGAACGTTGTTTTCAAGTTTTTAGTATTACCAATACGACGCATCCATTCAGTTTTACCTGTTTTAAGATCGACTGCCGCTAAACGACCCCAAGGTGGAGCGTTACATGGAATACCTAAGCCAGAAGCAAAATGCTTGATTTTGGTTGCATACTGGCCTTCAAAATTCTCGTTCCAGTAAGGCGTGCCTTCTTTGGTGAATAAACGTGTTTCTTCAGTCTCTGGAGTACGTTTGATAAGCGTATAGATATATGCCAAACGCACAGGAGAACCGATTAAGATTTGACGCTCTGGATCAATGGATACTGAACCCCAGTTAAATACACCAATATTACCTGGGAAGATCACTGAGCCTTGTTCAGTTGCAGGTGTCCAAGGATTACCGTCATAGCGGCTTTCTTTAAACTCAATACGACATTGAATTTGGTCAAATGGGGTAATTCCCCACATAGATGCTTCAGTCAATGTCTCAGGCATGAAGTTCAATGCAGATTTTGGTTGAGTTGGTGCGTATTGCTCACCGATTTTACCTTCAGTAGATACTTTTACTTGCTCAACTGGATAAACAGGTTCGCCTGTTAAACGGTTCAACACGAAAATGTTACCGACTTTAGTTGGAAGAATGATTGCAGGTGCTTTTGTACCTTTGTAATCAATATCTAACAACGAAGGTTGTGATGGATTATCACGATCCCATAGGTCGTTATATGAAGTTTGGAAACTCCATTTTAACTTACCTGTTTTAAGATCAAGTGCAACCAACGAGTCACGGAATTTTTCATTGTTACTCGTTAAGTCACGATCAAGACCTAATAAGTCAGGTGAGCCATTACCAAATGGAATATAAACTAAACCATTTTTTGTGTCAGCTGTGAATGTAGACCATGCTACAGGACTGTCATATGGATAGATTTGACCTTCAGCCAATGGTGCAGTCATATCAGGATTGGTAGGATCAAAGTTCCAAACTAAATCACCAGTCATGACATTATAAGCACGGATTACACCAGATGGATTTCCAGTTGCATAACCGTTGTCCATGGTTGAACCACCAACAATAATTAAATTATCAGCAATCAGTGGTACAGCTGTTTGCATATAAACATGTGGTAATACTTTACCCATGCCTTTCATTAAATCAACTGAGCCATTTTCACCAAAACCAGAACACAATTTACCCGTGTCGGCATCTAATGCGATCAGTTTTGGATTGGTTGCAGTCGTTGTAATAATACGTTTACTACACTCTTGTACAACAGGAGCTGGTGCTGCGACAGTAGTTGCAACCACAGGCGCAGTTTTTGTTGCATTCGCATCAAAGTAACTTACACCACGACATGTTTGATGTTGTTGTAAGTATGAACCTTCGCGTTTATGGATGTATTTCCATTTAACTTTACCAGTTTCAGGCTCTAAAGCATGAATTTGGTTGTTTGGAGTACAGAGGTATAAAGTGTTATTCACTTTAAGCGGGGTTGCTTGGAATGTGTATTCAGAAGCATCTACTTCTGGATCACGAACGTCACCTGTGTGATATTCCCATGCAAGCTCAAGATCTTTAACATTTGTTGCGTTAATTTGATCTAATTTTGAATAACGAAGTGCATTTTCACCACCACCGTATGCCGCCCAATCTTGGTCAGCAACAGCATCATTTGATGCTTCAGCAGTATTGGTAATATTGCCTTTTTCACGAATTGAATCATGAAATAACAAGCCAAATACAATCACGATCATGATACCGACAGTTCCACCTAAAAAAGGATGAAACTTACGATTTTCAGATGCTGGTGTTGTAGAGGCAGCTTTAAATAAAGGTTTGACGATAAATGGTAATGATAACCAGAAACCAATAAATGCAAAAATAGCACCACGTGGTATCCATTGCCATTTATCTAAACCAACTTCAGCTAAAATCCAAATCAGAATGGCCCACATCACCACTGCATAGAAAGTGAGGACAATTTTTTTCTGAAGAAATAATAAAACTGCTGTAATGAGTAGTGCAATACTGATGATAAAGTAGGCTGAACTACCGCCAACCATCAGTAATTTGACACTCATATACATTAAAGCAAGAGCGAATATTGCAATAACAATACTCGTGATTTTGTTTAACATATTCGATTTCTCTGTTATGGTTTTGATTAAACTTTAGTCCATTTTTGGAAGGAAAAATGGATTAAATGATTAACCAGCAATAATTTCGATAATTTTAAAAGCCAAAACATGAATCCTGCTGATCGCTAAACATTGAGAACTTGAATTTTTCCCAATATAAACTTATTAGCAGATAATTCATTTTGACCCAACAGAACGTTTATTGATAAATTGAATTCCAGTTGCGCAAAAGACATGAAATTTTCTATTTTGCTGAATTCGGCTATTTCAAATAAACGTTAAAACATGTCAATCGGACATTATTGATTCAAAGGCTTTAGTGCTATAAAACCTTTTTTATTTAAAAAATTCATCAGTTTAAATATTTTGAGATATTCAATAATGACCGATTAGCGTCAGTATTCAAATGATAAACTTATGTGATAAATTTATCACGGGGAGATAAAGTAAACACATTATAAAGTATTTATATAAGAAAAAATGCATTAATTATCATTTTTTGTCATTTGATATCAAAATTTCTTGTAATATATAAAGCCTCAAATATCTTTTGTATTTTTAATTTAAGACTAAAAATTGTCTTTATCTTAGGATTATTCCATGAATCTCTCTTATTCTCTACGGATGACGATCATCTGTAGTGCTGTACTCATGTGTCAAAATTCAATTGCAAATGAGCCTTGGTCGCAAGATCGACAATGGTTATTGGGTGACTGGAATGGCAATCGTCAAGCATTGTTAGATCAAGGTTATAAATTTAATACTTCAATTATTACCGAAAGTGCAACCAATGTAGATGGTGGTTATAATGATGATAATAAACTTCTACATGCCTATACGTTGACACTCGGTACAGCGCTCGATTTAGAAAAAATAGCAGGTTGGAAAGACACTGAAGCCAGTGTGGTGATTACTAAACGTGATGGTCAATCTTTGTCTGGGCAACGTATTGCTGATCCACGTGCAGGACATTTTAGTAATACACAAGAAACTTACGGTCGTGGTCAAAACTGGCGTTTAACACAAGCATGGATCAAGAAAGGCTTTATGGAGAATACCCTGCAAGTTAAAGCAGGTCGTATGGGACTCAATGAAGACTTTGGTGGTAGTCAGTGTGAATTCCAAAACTTACTTCTTTGCGGTAATCAGGTCGGTAAAACCAACGGAAGTATCTGGTACAACTTCCCTGTATCAGGTTGGGCTGCCAATGTGAAATATCAGTTTGCACCAGAGTGGTCGGTTGCAACGGGTTTATATGAAATCAATCCAGAAAATATGCTTGAAAATCGTGGTTTCAACTTAATGATGGATGAAACTTCAGGTGCGATTATTCCACTTGAGGTCGTTTGGAAGCCAAAACTGAACGATTTAGCAGGAGAATATAAACTCGGTGGTTTTTATGCCAATGTAGATGTTACTGATGTTAAAAATAACGAAGAACATCAAAGAAAACATGGTATCTGGGCAGGCGCACAACAGCAGTTAACCGCGCGTGATGGCGATAAAAACCGTGGTCTATTTGCCTCAGTAAGCTTGGTAGTAAATGATAAGAGCACTGCGCAAGTTGAAGCAACGCAACAGCTTGCCGTTTGGTACAAGGGGCCATTTGATAGCCGTCCAAAAGACTCAATCGGTCTTGGTATCATTCATTTAGATGTCAACGATCGAGTTCGTGATGCACAGAACTTAAAAAATGAATTGAATGGTTTAACGGTGAGTGATTATAGCAATAGCTTATATCAGCCGATTCAACATAACGAAGTTAACGTTGAATTGAACTATACCTATCGTTGGTCGCCTGCAGTGATGTTCCGTCCAAATATTCAGTATATTTTCCAACCAGGTGGTGTAAAAGAAGTGGATAATGCCTGGGTTGCTGGTCTAACTATGCAGTTAAATTTCTAATTTAGATAAAACTATCTGATTCATATCAATTTATATTGATGAGAATGGATTACATTTTGACTTTAAAATCTACTTGATTAAGGGATTTTGTTATCACCTAAGGTGGGTGTTAAAGTCATTATGTAATCATGACTCAAGATGAAACGATCATTTTTTAAATTATATTAAAATTTAAGCTAGTCGTATTATCAAGTTGATTTCTAAACCCTTTTATCAGCTTATATTTTTAGATGAAAAAATTCAGTAATGATCTAAAGAAGATGTTGTATCTGTTTAGGTCATCATGAACTTAAAATTTGTCTTAAATCTTTGTCTTTAAACATTATCTTTAAACAGTGTCGTAATACTTGTCTAAATGCTAATCAAATAATACCTGATGGTTTTAAAGCCATTTAATGAGTGGATTATCCGATACCATTTAAAGCTTTATTCAGTAATTCATGCTGGCGCATTGAGGAATTAAAAGGGATCGATTGATATTAGTCTTGAGTCATATATATCTTTCAAAAGTCATTATTCACAGCAGACACTCATCAAGATTATTTCTTCATCCTAATCTTTTACCAAAGCGGGAAGGGATTACTCAATATCAATAAAAAAGTATGATTTGAATCTTTATTTTATTTGTATTTTAAAGAAAAAGAGTGAAGAAATAATATCGTTCCAACCATCGACAAGCTCACTTATAGTATGATTTGCTTAAACAACGTCTTAACAATATTTTTTAAATTCCTAAACCCTAATCTTAAATAGAATTAAATTTAGCGTATTAACTTCGCTTAAATAGAATTAAATTGAATGAGAGTGAAAATGAAAGCCTTATTTTTAGCAGCGATGTTTGGTCTTGGTGCTGTACAAACATTACATTCTGCTGAAGCGATACCATCAACAGTTATGGCAAATCCAAGTCAAACTGGTTTTTATGTTTATACATTCGGACCATATAAAATTGTGGCATTGCTGGATGGTTATTTAGAGATTGAGCGTGAATCATTTAATAAAAATATTACAAATGAAGAAAGATTGATTTTACTGGATCAATTCGGGATTCAATCAGCACTTAAAACCCCTGTAAATGCATTCTTAATCGACGATGGTCAATCCGTGATGTTAATTGACAGTGGAGCCGCGAGCTGTTTTGGAGAAAAACTAGGTTCAACCGCAGAGCAGATTGAGGCCGCGGGTTATAATTTAAATACAATAAATACTGTGTTTTTGACGCATCTCCAACCAGATCATGTTTGTGGAATCAGTAAAGCAGGTAAAGCCGTATTTCCATATGCATCAGTCTATGTTCATGAAGATGAAGAAAAATATTGGTTAGAGCCAAATGCCATTTCGAAAATCCCTTTGAGTTCACAAGAAAATTTTAAATCAACGCTCGCTCAAATATCACAAGCTATTGCGCCGTATAAGCAATTTATGAGTTTTCGTACATTTAAAGATGGGTCAGTAATTAATGGTATAGAGGTCGTCAATTCAGCAGGCCATACACCCGGACATCGAAGTTTTAAATTGCGTAGTTCTGATCAAGAGTTATTGTTTTTGGGTGATGTGGCACATTCGTACCAATTACAATTTGAGCAGCCAAAATTTTCAGTCGACTTTGATGTCGATGCGCAGCAAGCCGCTCAAACACGCTTAGATATTTTTAATAAAGTTGCACAGAATAAAACATTGGTGGCTGCTGCTCATATGCCATTTCCGGGTATCGGTCATATTCAGAAAAATAATGCTTCTCAATTTAAGTGGATTGCTGTAGGTTCTCCTGTGACTCCTGTGACTCCTGTGACTCCTGTGACTCCTGTGACTCCTGTGACTCCTGTGACTCCTGTGACTCCTGTGACTCCTGTGACTCCTGTGACTCCTGTGAC
>JAHLFF010000193.1 GCA_018883945.1 Candidatus Acinetobacter avistercoris | reverse complement strand
ATATGGCCTTTACCATCGAAAACCCAAGTTGACGTCACGACATTGTCCATAAATGCACGGTCATGCGAGATCGATAACAGTGTGCCTTTGTACCCGCCAAGCATTTCTTCCAAAAGCTCTAGAGTCACCATATCCAAATCGTTGGTTGGCTCATCCATAACAATTAAGTTTGATGGTTTAAGTAATAGTTTAGCGAGAAGAATACGGTTGCGTTCACCACCAGACAAAGCTTTTACGGGGGTGCGTGCGCGTTCAGGAGAGAACAAAAAGTCTTGTAAGTAGCTGTAAATATGACGACGGCCACCATTTACATCGACAAAATCTGAACCTTCAGAAACGTTATCTTTAACCGTTTTTTCCAGATCAAGTGCATTACGTAATTGGTCAAAGTAAGCGACTTCTAACTGTGTGCCTGTTTTCACAGAACCCGTATGTTCAAGTTCACCCAAGATGGCTTTGATGAGTGTCGTTTTACCTACACCATTGTCGCCGACTAGGCCAATACGGTCGCCACGTAGCACCAACGCAGAGAAATCTTTGATGATTGGCGCATTGTTGCCAAAAGACACACTTAGATTTTCTATATCAAATACAAGTTTACCTGAGCGGTTGGCATCTTGAGTTGCCATGTTCACTTTACCTTGTTGTGAACGACGCGCTTTAGATTCTTCACGTAGCGCTTTTAATTCACGAACACGGCCTTCGTTACGGGTACGACGGGCTTTAATCCCTTGGCGAATCCAAACCTCTTCTTCAGCTAATTTTTTGTCGAAAAGTGCATTTTGCTTTTCTTCAGCTTCCATTTGCATCGCTTTGAGTTCTAAGTAACGTGAGTAGTTACCTTCGTAGCTGCGCAAAGTGCCTCGATCGAGTTCAACAATACGCGTGGCAATGCTGTCGACGAATGAACGGTCATGCGAGATAAACAATAGCGTTAAATTGTTTTGATCAAGTAAGAATTTTTCTAACCATTCAATACTTTCAACGTCCAAGTGGTTGGTTGGTTCGTCAAGAAGTAACACATCGGGTTGTGTTAATAACGCACGTGCAAGTAGTACACGACGTTTACGACCTCCTGAAAGATCAGCAAGGTCTGCTTCTGGGTCGAGGCCCATTTTGCTGAGAATTGAGTTTACTTTGGTTTCGAGTGCCCAACCATCCACTTGGTCAAGCTTGTGCTGTAGCTCGCCCATACGGTCGCAAGCGTCCATGTCACCAAGTACACATGCATCACTGGCTTCATGGTAAGCTCGAAGCACAGTCGCGGCTTCTCCTGCACCGTCAGCAACGATATCAGCGACTCTACCTGAGTCCATGGGTACATCTTGAGCAAGCATTGAAATGGTAATGCCATTTTGTAAAGAAACTTCACCACGATCTGGCAGTAAGCTTCCCTCAATCAGCTTGAGTAAAGTAGACTTACCTTCACCGTTACGACCAATCAAACAAACTCGTTCGCCGCGCTCTAAATTAAAGTTTGCGCCGTCGAGCAGGGAGGGTCCGCCAAAAGCAAGTTGGACATCCCTTAACGTAATATAGGCCATACTGTTTCCTGAAATCCTAAATGAGGACTTAAAATGACTAAACAAATAAATATGAATGAACAGGCGTCATTTTCCGCACCCATAGAAGATTTGCAAGTCCGAATTGCATTTTTAGATGAATTAGTTGATCAATTGAATACCCAAATTGCCATTCAAGACCGTGAAATTACTGACTTAAAGAAGCAAATGAAAATTTTGTATCAACGTATGGAAGCAACCAGTTCAGATGATGGAATTGCAACATTTGATCCGATGGCTGACCGTCCACCGCATTATTAATATACAAACTTAGCTTTAGATGCATAGATCTATGTATTTTATTTGACCTTTATCTATAACAGCGTTGTAATAAACACTTCACCTAACGAGTTTTTGAAACTGACTATGAATGCCAAAGTTGTCCTTTTAGATCTGGAAAATAATCTTCCTACAGCACAACTATTTAGAGATATTATTGAACACTTTTCAACATTATATATCTTTAATGGACAAGGTCGTTTTGAATTTCCTTTAGTTGATTTAACTGAGCTTGCAAGTTGGATCAGTAGTGGTCAAGTTATTGTTTTAGATACCTTAGCCGCTAAAGAAAAAGAGTTTGAATATGCAGTGGTGGTCGGACAGTTGTTGGCACTGCTTGAGCCAGAGACACATGTAGAAGTTATTTCTGTCATGGACAGTAGCCAAATGCTGGTGGACATGATGCTCGCTTCAGGTTTGAGTGGTCACTTGATACAGTTGAAACGTGATTTAGCCGACACCAAAGCCAAGAACTCGCTGCCAAGTATCGATGCGATTTTAGCAAATCCACATTTACAACAGATCAAAAAATATTGTGATACCTTGGCGAAAATGTCAGGTAAACCCAATACAGTTTTGAAACTTAAAAACTCGATTGTGAATATCCTAAACATTGATGCGGATCAAACGCAGCATATTTTAGGCATGTTGATCAATTTAAAATTGGTCAAAAAACAAGATGATCAAATTTCATTTCGTAAAAAAGCTCTTAAACAATGGGTGCAACTCGATTTAAATGCAGTACAGCAACCCCTTGAACCTCAGCTAAAACTGGCAAAAGTCGATTCACTTCTTGCTAAATTGCATACCCATTCAGAACAAATTTTTGCTGATGTCGATTCACATATAGCTGCACAAAACACGCCAGATGATTTATTCAAAAACTTTGAGCAGATTGATCCTGTTCAGATGGAAGTGATTCAGAAGTTGAATCAATTGAAATCTGAGAAACCTAAAGATATTTATGAGTTGCGCGATTTGCTCGAGCAATTATTTCCAAAGTCAGATGTGCGATTATTGCTCAAAGAAATGCTCGACAAAGGTTATATTTATTGGAATGGAAGTGCAGTGATCTACAGTCATGAGATGTTTCTGAATTAATTTAAGTGCTAAATAGATGATAGATCATTTTTTAATAGAATTAGTCGTTTAGTCTTTGTGGTGACTTTTTTTACGATCTCGATTTCTTTTGCTGGACTCATGTATATTGATGGATTAGCACATACGTTAGGCTTCGATGTATCACTGTTTGATTTAAATTTTTATGACTTTTTTATATACGTCGTAATTTCAGATAATTTAAATGTTTTTCCAGTTTTTATTCTATCTTTAGCAATCGCTATATCTTTCGTTCTATATCCTAAAGCAATAATCTTTGTATATGATTTTACTTATATTTTCTTTATATACCTATGGAATTTTTTTGGTGGATCAAAAAAAATAGTTCCATTTTTCTTAATATTTATTTCACCATTTCTAATATTTCTTTTTTTTATTTGTTTAATTTTCTATGCTGTAATCTTAAAATTAAATGAACTTAAACTATTCAAAAATTATTTTTTAAAAGTTAAAGAAAAATTAATTGATGATGATCAATATTTAAAATCTTCAAATCGGCTAGGGGAAGGGAGTCACAATTTTTTTAAATCTTATTTAGTTTTTTCATTTATCTTATTGCTGTTTATTTCATGGCTAGGTTGGGTTGTTCATATTGGTAAGCAAGGACAGGTTCATGCCCAAAAACATTTGGATTCAACAGAATATAAAACACTATATTTAACCAATAATACCAAACTTAAAGTCGTTATGGTTTCCAAAGTGAAAAATGGATATATTTTTGTTTTGAATGAAAATAATAAGAATAAAGAGAAAGCCTCGTTTATTCCAGATAATGTGATTTTGCGAATTGATTCATTCTGAACTTGCGTTTTATATTCACCTTATGCAACTCTAATATAAGAATCAAAAGGTGAACTATGGAAAATGCTGGTCTTTGGATAACAATCCTTATTGTGGTTTTTGTATTGGGCTCAATTTTTGGCCTGCGTGTGAGTCCACGAGAAAAAGCATTGGGCATCATGCGTGATAAAGCACGAAAAATGGGATTACATCCACGTTTGGTTGCTGCTCCAGATTGGACAAAAGTACCTAAAGCTACTGAAAATCGTGCCAGCATGGTGGCGTATTATAGTGTCATTATTCCAGAAGGGCGTTTACTTTTAATGCGAGCATTGGTTGAAGACCAAAAGCTTAAGGTTATTCATGGCGATGATAAATTTAATGATTTTCCCATTGCATTAAAAGGGATTTATGCTATTGATATGCAGTCAAATTGTGTTGGGCTATATTGGGACGAAGAATCCGATCTGCACGCAACTCAACTTGATGATATGAAAGCATTTTTACAAAAACTGGCTGAAATTTAACTTTTTAAATAAACAGGAATAACGGTTCATTATGGCGAACGCTCCTAAGTCGACATCCAAAAGCACAACAGCAAAAACTCCTGATGCTGTAAAAAAACGTGCCTTAGTGATTGTAGAATCGCCTGCAAAAGCGAAAACGATTAATAAGTACTTAGGTTCTAACTACATTGTGAAATCTTCTGTGGGTCACGTGCGTGATTTACCTACAGGGGCTTCAAAAAGCACAGAAAAAAAACCTGCGACACGTACCAAACTTAACGATGCTGAGAAGGCCGAAAAGGCCCAGAATGCATTGGTTAATCGTATGGGGG
>JAHLFF010000192.1 GCA_018883945.1 Candidatus Acinetobacter avistercoris | reverse complement strand
GCAGTTAAAGGCTGTTCAACAACCTCACTCCCTTCTCTAACATCTGGCAGATTTTCTTGATTTTTATTCTGCTCTATCCGTTTTTCACGCTTGGCAAATACTTTTGAGCCAAGTTCACGTAGCGTTTCCTGTTCTTCATCAGCATCCAGATCTGCATAGCTGATGAGTTCACTACATGGCACATGATAAAAAACTTCTGACGCCGTCGCTTCATCAAACTCCAGGTTTAATGTAGATTTTCCTTTTAAAAAGCGGTGGAAAGCATCCACCATGTTGCTTTTTTTCTGCGAAGATAATTCTTGTTTCCAATCAAACAACTGCTTGTTTAATTTAGAAGCACTGTATTTCACCTCTTTACTACAGATAATGAATACGGGGATCAGCTTATTTACCACCAAACTTTCAAGATCTTTATCTGAAGCACCAAGCTCAAGCATTGCGTTGGTTGAAAGTGCGCCCATCACTTCAGTCAATGAACTTAAAATCCTGATGGTTTTTTCAATGCGTTGAATACGAACCTCAAGATTGTTAAACAATGCCAGGTCTTGAAGTGCTTGGGTCGAGAAATCATAGCAGCTCTCAAAAATAGTATTGGCTAATTCAACAATACCTTCACTAATTTCATCCTTATAAATTTCAGCATCTTCTACACTTTTGAGTTTGGTCGTTTCAAATTCACTGATATTGGCACGAATATCTGAAATAAGTTTATGAATCTGTTTAGAGCTGTCAGTAACCCTACGTTTTTTCTCATAATACGTTACGAATGAAATCACGTGGTTGTATAAGTTAAAGCCATTTTTTTCAGTGTTGAAATAGCCAAGTTCTGCTTTATTCAATACTTTGATTAAATACTCATTGTCATCAGTTACAGGCACAATTGCGTTGTTAAATACAATCGCATTACCGATATGCTCAATGTAGTTGTTGAGCGCTTTTACCGCTTTGGCTGCTGGATATTCCAACTCACTCATATCAGCTCGCCCTGCTCCGGTTCAGGTATTTCATCGTAATTGATGCCATTAAAAGTACAAATGTATTCTAGCTCATCATAGAAAACAGACCACTTAGCTGTCGCAATATAAGTCGTGCCAGTGTTACCGGTTGGATGCAGATATTGATTGCTGACAAGGTATTGAAGCACAGAGCTAATCTGCTCTTTGGGTGAGGTGGATGCCTTACCTAATTTGATGACTAACTCTTTGAGTTGCGACATAATAAGTGGAGATCGTTCAACCTCAGTGATGAGTTCACCATAAGTCACCGTATCCCCACATTGCATGATACGGCTATTGTCTTTTATTGAACGGCATAAGCGAAGCCAGTCATTCAAGGGCTCCATTTTCGACACAATTTCGCTGAACTGTTTTCTTAGAAGTTCACGGGTTGCTTTGTTCTTGCGACTTTCACTAAAGACACAGTAAAACCCATAATTATCTTTGGTACGGACACACTTTTTTCCCATCCAATCGAGATAATTATTTATTTCCTCCAAGACCAGATCATCTTGGAGCTTGTGGTAGAGATCTTTGTGGACATGTTCATCAACAATTCCCCCAGAAATTAAAACATTTACAATGTCAGAAAAAATTGATTTAGTAATTTGCATAATAGGTCCCCACTAGGCTAAAAGCGGATTAGGTTTTTCGTTTTCCTGGGTTTTAAACTTGCGTATACCGAAGTTTCGGTCGATATCATTCTTATGCACAAAGCTTTCACTTAATTCACTGGATAAGTTCGGCTGAGCGCAGACCAGATAAATATTCTGCTTTTGCATCAACTCGAATAATCGCATTGTATTTTGTGAATCAAACTGGCCGATTTCATCGAGTGGTACATGGATGACTGTATTGATATCTGGACATAGTTTTCGTGTTAAAGCCGTAAAGATAATAATGACAATTAATCGTGATAAGCCAGTACTACTGCCGGAAAGCAAATCAGAATCATTGTTCACATAAACCTTACGGTTATTTTCCTCATAGCTGATACGCAGTTTGACTAAAGAGCGGATATCGTCAGTCTGAACATTCGACTTTTCTAATGCTTTAACAGCTGATTCAAATGACCGTATTAGCTTCTCACTCGGTAGTATGAGCTGAGATGATTCTTGGATTGATTCTTCATCCAGATCTTTTTCAAAGCGATCTAACTGCTCATAGACATTGAGGCCATCAAGTACAGAAAGTAATTCAATCTGAATATTACCTAACGCTGTAAATGGATTGGTTGTATTGGTTTGCTCCGTAAGATCCTTAGATATCGCATTCAGCTTACGGCGGAATTTAGCCAAAGATTGCCCATAATTACGTAAATCATAAGTAGCCAGTTTAAAACTATTGATCGTGAGGTTTTCTTTAGTGGGAATATCCACCAACAGCATATTTTCGATTTCTTTCATACCGTAAAGATCATATGTGGTGGTGTTCACATTACCTAACAGCGCCATACGGTTTTCCCACTGCTTGTAGAGCTCGAAATCACTATTCTGGCGTAAAATACTTAGTACTGTATTGAGGGATTGTTTCAGCTCCTTGAGCTGTTCTTTCTGACGATTAAGATGATCCTCAGTATTCCGGTAAAACCATTCAAAACTAACCGGCTCAGCAACCTCAAGCTGTTCAATATGCGGAATACCTTCCAGTACTGAATTAATACGGTTTCTTAAAGAGGCTATCTTGGTATTTTCCTCTTCAACCTGCTGAAGATTGCTTTCAATAAGGTTAACTTCATGACGTGATTGTTCTTTAAGTTTTTCGGTTTTGACATTCAGTTTGTCAAAATTTTGTCGGAAAGCATAAATTTCTTGTTCGAGATTTCCGATTAAGGTACAGATCCCCACTTTACGAGAGTATTCCTGCTCGAACCAAATCTTGTACTGCATCAAGATGATTTCATAATCTTTCACGATATGACATTTATGGTTCAGTTGTTTTAGCTGATCCTGTGCCTTTTGATAAAGCGTAGTATCCAAACCTTTTTGCTGCAATTCACTATTACGTAAAGATTCAAGATCTATGAGTTTATTATCACATTTATGAATCACAGATTTAGATCTTTCATCCAACATTGCTTTACGTTCTAATTGTTCTTTAATTTTGAAATCATAACTCTGCTGAATTTGGTTTTTTTCATTGCCAAAACGATCATGAATCATTTGGCGTTCTACATTTACTTGTTGATTGAATAATTTTAATCGCTGACGAGCCTGATCACGTTGTCCTTCAGCTAATTTTCTCCGATCCATTACATTTGTTTGGATCTTTTGCTTATATTGCTCAAATATACGCTGGGTACTATCAAATGTTTCTCGGCATTGACGCAGCTCATTCTGTAATTTAATGAGGTTTAGCTCAAAATTCTGAACTGCTTTGGCAGCTGCAGCCACTGCTTTTTCAGTATGGCTGTATTTCTCTTTAGCCTCTTCCAAAATAGTGGTTGCCTTTGCAAGCCGCTGCTCCAATTCATTGAGTGATTCGGCTTCAACCGGAAGATCCAGCTTGGAAGTATCAAGATGAAGGCCATAGAAACTAACATGTCCGCTTTGTTGTTCTGAGTCCCAAGAAGGCTTCAACCCGGTATGCAAAAATAATTTAGGATTAATCAGTTTGGCAATGTTGTGTTTCCAATCGTCTTCAGGACATTGTTTCAGAAAGCTCAATAATGTATTTTTCTGATACAAGATATCTCTTAACTGATGTTCCGTTTGTGTAGATTTATCTAAATGGTGTTTAGCTGAATCAAAATCTACATTAGCTCGAGTGTGCTGGCTTTTTAGGCGTGATAAATCAGCGTTTGCTGTGTTGAGTTGCTGTTCCTTATTCCGTATCGCTTTTTGGTGAGTGTGTAGATTCAGCTGGTACTCTTCGATTTGCTGTTGCTCTTCCTGAGTATGATTAGATGCTTCAGCAATCAAATTGTTGCAGTGATCAACCTCATCCTCATAAAATTTGCGCTCATTCTGTTTGCTTTGCTCGAAAGCATTAAGCTCATTTTTTTCATCCAAAGCCAGTTGATCTACTGCATGAGACCTATCCTGTTGCAAATTGTGTATTAAATTAGAAACCTCATTCTTACGTTCATGAATAGCAGCTAAATCTCGGTCTTTTTCTTCCAAGGCATTATTTTTAAGTTTTTCAAATTTATGAACAATTTCTTTCTGGTTCTTCTCTAACTCATCCACATAACGGCGCGCATCTTCAGCTTCCTGCTTGTACTTAGCAAGATTACTGAATTCTTCCTGTTTTTTCAGAATGTCTGCATTTTTATATTTATGCTCGTTTTCCTCTATTAAAGCTAAACTATGTTGTAAACCTTCCAACTCACCTTTCGCCCGTGATTCATTGGAGCTATTCGCAATAATCTCATTTTCAATCACCTTTAATCCAGCTTTGGCATGTTCAATAGCTTGGCTTCTCTGATAACGAAGCTGTGCGATTGTCGTATTATTAAACTCGAGTTTATTGAGTGCCTGACCTCGATAAGCCTCCAGCAAAGAGTAAGTCTGCATTAAAGCATGTCGCTGCTCGATCCCCAGTTGCAGTTTTGGCTTTTCCTTATCAAATTCCCGTAATGTCTGAACATCAGCAATGAGGCTGGAAGAATTCAGCGTATTTGAGCGCTGATTCATCATCTGCTCATTTTCTAAAAAAGCATCAACCAACATGAGCTTGAAGTTATCTAACAGGTTGGTTTTATTCAAGGTGATCTGGGTGGATGCCCCAATATGCTTTAATTCATGGCCTTTGCCGCTAAGAGAGAAAATAGAAGCAAGATCCCTCAATTTGAAATCACGATTCAGACGTTTTTTATCGCCAGTTAGAACCGCTACATAATCTAGGCTATTGTCGATCTGTTTACTAACGTAATAACCGTTCATTTCAATTTCTTGCAACAGACTTTTTACCGTCTTGTGTTCTTTATGGAATTCGATAGAAGATTTTGAAAAAACAGTCTCAGATGCGCTGCCCTGAATAAAGCGATAGCATTGTTTATCCTGATTACGGTAAAAAACAGCACAGCAAAGTCCCATCGGTGTGTTGTATTCAAACAAAATCATGCTACGCGCATGAGGGAGATAATAATCTGTAAAATTGAGTTTATTGGCAGAGCGATCCATTAATCTATCTGGACGGGCCCCATAAAATATCGGGATTAAATTTAAGGTAGAGGTTTTTCCTGCCCCATTTGCACCAGTTAAATTAGAGTTGCCTTCCCCCAATTCAATTTTTGTAGAATTATTTGGTAAATATGAATCATAAAGATAAATGTTTTTTAGGCCATTCAATTCATGCAAGTCATTCATTTAACGTTTTTCCCAGAAGGATTATTCAATATTGCTTAGGGCAATCTACCCTTTTATCTTATTCAAATACCCAGTAAAAAAATTTCAAACCTAGTAACAGATTTAGCAGCATACATTATTAGGTAATCTTAGAAGATAGTATCAAAAAATGTAATAGTTTTAGGGACTAATGCTTGAGACAACCAATTTCCAAGCCAACAAACTGAACCGTACCGGGTTTGTCGGAGACTTTTTTATTTAAGTTAGGCCACCTGACCTAACGGATTAATCTTATCATAGTACATTGCTTCAAACTCAAAAGGCGATACATAACCCAGTGCACCGTGTACACGCT
>JAHLFF010000191.1 GCA_018883945.1 Candidatus Acinetobacter avistercoris | reverse complement strand
TATAACATACAGTTTCTATAATTTAAGCATCACTGAGCTTGTCTTCTCAGTTGAAGATTTCCCTTCATTTCACTAATCTCTTTAAATAGATTCGCTTAGCAAAATTTAAATTATTTCAGTTTTCAATGATTAAGTTTGGTTGGCTAAAATTTATCTATATATGGCTTTAAAATTTCGAAGATTTAACTTAGATATAAACTTAGTTTTTAAATATCTGATCTTAAAGATAAAGCATCAAAAAGATGGCTCTTTAATGAGAAAGCAGATGAAAGGACGAAAAGCCTTCAATTCTGCTTTGCACACTCATTCAAAATAGTGACTAAAACCTTTCAAATCGTTAAATTAAATAAAAAAGACGCTTTAATGGAGCGTCTTTTTTTGAAAATCTACAATTCATAGATTCATTTTATTATTCATTACATTTGTACCTGCTTGAATATTCTTTATGAATCAGCTCATTTCTCAGATTATTTATTAATTCATTACTCTGAATAATAAGTTGTTCTTTTCTTAGAAAACTTATCGAGTTGCTTTAAGAAACCCTCAAAATAGCTTTTTTCTTTTTCATCAGTTCGATAACCTGCATATAACGTTCGACGTAAACCATTTTCAGAAACACAGTTTAAACGACGTGAAGTCACCCAGCCTTTTTGTTCATATTCATTTACGACCCAATCGGGTAAAGCTGCTACACCTCGCCCACTCGCTACCAATTGAATGAGCATTTGAGTTAAATCAGTTGTGCGTATTTTTTTGGGTAAAATATTTGCAGGTATAAACAATTTCGCCATGATATCCAGACGATGCTTGTCCACTGGATAGGTAATTAACGTCTCTTCTGCCAAATCCTCAATAGTGACGTGTTCAGCACGAACGAAAGGATGGGTATTAGACAATACTAATCGAGACTCATATTCAAAAATCGGGAAATACTCAATCCCTTTTAACGCAATAGGATCTGCGGTAATCAATAAATCGAATTCACTATTTTGTAGAAGCTCATGCGGATTTGATTCAAACCCTGATGCAAAATCTAAATCAACATCTGGATATTGATGTCGGTATTGATTTAATAACGGCATTAACCAATCAAAACAACTATGACATTCTGAAGAGAAAATAATTCGTCCAGTCTGACCATGCACAATACGGGTAATATCAGTTTGTGTAATTTGAACTTGTGGCAAAACATCATCTGCAAGCTTGAGTAGACGTTGGCCAACATTTGAAAAACTGACTGGACGACTACGACGATTGACGACTTCTACCCCATACCACTGATCTAATTCTCGCAGTTGGTGTGAGATTGCAGAAGGTGTTAAACACAAATCATTGGCTGCAGAAACCAACGAACCATGTTCGCGCAAAGCAGTCAGTGTTTTTAAATGGCGAAGTTCTAGCATAAACAGCACAAAAAGTTGAATATAATTCACTATAACATAAATTTAGTGATTCAAATTCACAACTACATTAATCGATACTGTTCTATCAGGATAGTATGATTTTATTCTGGTGATGAATTCTAGTTATCTACTTTCAATATTTATTTTAAGCATTTAATTCAGTTATTTATTAGAAATCTTTTATTTTGATTATTTTAAATAAGTTTATAGCTAAATTACTCAGAAATCCCTCTTCATAAAAAGGAGATCGATAAAAAGGGAATCTCTGAGTAAAAAAAGTGAACTTAAGCTGTTAGGTTTGCAAATTTAGCACGTGCGCCATGTAGCTTTTTATAGCTATCGATCAGACGTAAATGACGATCTAAACCTTCAAGTTGCATACTGGTTTCTGTTAACCCATAGAAACGAATACTGCCTTCTACAGAACCTAACGCAGCTGCCATACGTTCGTGACCAAACATACGACTGAAATTAGCGCTGTAGTCTTCAAGCTCCATCTCATCATCTAAAGTCACTTCAAGTACCACATTTAAGCATTGGTAAAATAGGCCTCGCTCAACCGTATTGGTATTATATTGCAAGTAGGTTTCGACTAACTCTTTAGCTTCATCAAATTGATTTAAAGCTAGATGAATCAAGAGCTTTAATTCTAAAATGGTCAACTGCCCCCACACGGTATTGTCATCAAACTCAATGCCAATCAAAGTGGTAATGTCGGTATAAACATCGACGTCGACATCTTCCAAACGTTCCAACAACGCTTCTAAACTTTCATCATCTAAACGATGTAAATTTAAAATATCTTCACGGAACAACAAGGCTCTATTGGTATTGTCCCAAATCAGGTCTTCAACCAAATAAACTTCTGAATAACCCGGCACTAAAATACGACAAGCTGTGGCACCTAAATGCTCATAGACCGCCATATAGACTTCTTTATCCATGTCTTTCAGAATACCAAATAATGTCGCGGCTTCTTCAGCATTCGAGTTTTCACCCTGCCCTGAAAAATCCCATTCCACAAAATCATAGTCAGATTTGGCACTGAAGAAACGCCATGACACGACACCACTCGAATCAATAAAATGCTCGACATAATTATTCGGTTCAGTCACCGCATGACTTTCAAAAGTCGGCTTAGGTAAATCATTCAGTCCTTCAAAGCTACGACCTTGCAATAGCTCCGTCAAACTGCGTTCCAATGCAACTTCTAAACTTGGATGCGCACCGAATGAAGCAAATACTCCGCCTGTACGTGGATTCATTAAAGTCACACACATCACAGGGAACTTTCCACCCAATGACGCATCTTTAACGACGATAGGAAAACCTTGCGCTTCAAGACCTTGAATACCTGCAAGAATGCTTGGATATTTTTCCAGAACAGCTTGTGGCACATCTGGTAAAGTGATTTCACCTTCCAAAATTTCACGTTTTACAGCACGCTCAAAAATCTCTGACAAGCACTGTACTTGCGCTTCAACCAAGGTATTACCGGCACTCATCCCATTACTTAAATATAAGTTTTCAATTAAGTTCGATGGGAAATATACCACTTCACCATCAGATTGACGGACAAAAGGCAGTGAACAAATACCCCGCTCAGTATTACCCGAGTTGGTATCGTATAAATGCGTACCCAGCAACTCAGCATCTGGATTATAAATCTCTAAGCAGTATTCATCGAGAATTTCTGCTGGCAACGCACCTTTCGGACCTGGCTGAAACCATTTTTCATCTGGATAATGTACAAATGCAGCCTGAGCAATGTCTTGACCCCAAAACTGATCGTTATAAAAGAAGTTACAGTTTAGGCGTTCAATGAACTCACCCAAGGCCGAAGCTAGGGCGCTTTCTTTGGTTGAACCTTTACCATTGGTAAAACACATTGGCGCTTGTGCGTCACGAATATGCAAAGACCACACGTTCGGTACAATATTTCGCCATGATGCTATTTCTATCTTCATGCCCAAAGATGCCAAAATCGCAGACATATTGGCAATCGTTTCTTCGAGGGGTAAGTCTTTACCTAAAATATGCGTCACGTTGTCTGAAGCCAGACTTGGCATCAATAAAGCTTGTGCATCAGCATCAATGCTTTCAACCTGTTCAATCACAAACTCAGGACCCGTTTGGACGACTTTTTTTACTGTACAACGTTCAATCGAACGTAAAATGCCTTGACGATCTTTATCAGAAATATCAGCAGGAAGTTCAACCTGAATTTTAAAAATTTGGTTATAGCGATCTTCAGGATCCACAATGTTATTTTGTGAAAGGCGAATATTATCTGTGGAAATATTACGTGTTGAACAATACAACTTCACAAAATAAGCTGCACACAAAGCAGATGATGCGAGAAAATAATCGAAGGGTCCCGGTGCTGAACCATCGCCTTTATAACGAATAGGCTGATCGGCGATTACCGTGAAGTCGTCAAACTTGGCTTCAAGCCGAAGGTTGTCGAGAAAATTGACCTTGATTTCCATGCTACTACCTAATCCGTCTTTTCCGTATTACGGATCAGACATTAACTTTAAATAAGGGTGGTTTACGCGCTGCATAGAGTCTCTAGACTATTTAATAGAATCACTAGACTCATTCATAGGATCACTAGACCAAAATGACAGCGCTAAACAGATCGGTAATCTTACAGAATTATTGTGTTGAATTGATGATTTTTCGCGATCTTTAACATTTAATTGCTCAAACTGAGCAAAAAATGCGATGCCTAAATGCATGGCCCTAGTCTGTAGATCCTATATGCTTACTCGCTCAGGACTTATTTACTCAGAATTACAAGTGAAAAGAATAACTCAAATTTCTGAATAATTTTTTAAACTTCATTTCCAGTTAAATAATCAATCAACAAGCGAATTCTTTTCGGCATATATTCATTTTTCGCATAGACCAAGTTCAGCTGATGCTCTTGATAACCCGCCACATCCAAATCCGCGGCAACTAAAGTTTGATTGGATAAATACTTTTCAATCGCAGCATAAGGTTGATAAATCACACCTAAATGTGCCAAGGCAAAATCAATTAAGATTAATCCATTATTGCTTTGGGTATTGCCTGAAATAGCCACGTTTTGTTGTTGGCTAAAGTACCAAACTTGAGTTCCCGCAATTGCAGACTCAGTACAACCCAAGCAATTGTGCTGACTTAAATCCGCCAACAGCTTAACTTTTCCGTACTTTTGCCAATACTCAGGAGTCGCGGCCACCACCATCTGCACCTGATTGAGTAAAGGTCGTGCAATCAAAGAAGGCTCAATATTCATTCCAAAACGTACCAAAAGATCGAGTTTATCTTTAACGAGATCTGAGCGTTGATCATTGACTTCAACTTCCAACTCAATATTCGGATAACGCTGTTGAAAAGCACCTAATTTGGGTAATAAATAATGTTGGCCCAATACACTCGGCATAGCTAAGCGAATCTTGCCTTGTAATTCATTCTGGTCACGTAATAAATTAGTTTCAGCATCTTTTATTTCACGTAAGATTTTTTCACAGGTATGTAAATACTCTACCCCACTTTGCGTCAGTTCTAATCGGCGTGTACTGCGATGCAACAACTTTAATTGCAGCTGTTGTTCTAAGCGCTGGATATGCTTGGTCGCCATGGCCGCTGAAATTTGATGTTCTTCAGCCGCACGAATAAAACTTCCTGCATGAGCAACACTGACAAAAATTTGCATACTGGCGAGTTTATCAAACACAATTATTCACTATAAGTAAATTATCTATACATTATTATAGTAATTATTCATTCACTATAAAAGACTATACTTTTTACATTACTTAGATTCTTAAAAAGGAACACAGCAATGCATATTTCATTAACAGGTAAAACCGCTTTAGTCACTTCAGCAACCTTAGGAATCGGCTTTGCCATTGCACAAGGACTGGCAGAAGCAGGTGCTGAGGTCGTCATCACAGGTCGCGATCAGCAAAAAATAGAACATGCCATTGCTCAACTTAAAAACAATGTACCTAACGCAAAAATCCGTGGTTTTGCTTTTAATGCTGCAACACAAGAAGGTTGCCAACAGATCATTCAAGCAGTGCCTGAAGTTGATATTCTGATTAATAATTTAGGTATATACGGCGTTTGCGAATTTAGCGCGATTAGCGATGAACAATGGTTCGAGTTTTTTGAAACTAATATAATGAGCGGTGTCCGTTTAAGCCGTCACTATATGAAAGGTATGCAAGCGAAAAACTGGGGCCGGATTCAGTTCATTTCGAGTGAATCTGCCTTTAATATTCCTGCCGATATGATTCATTACGGTATGACCAAATCTGCAATGCAAGGTGTTTCGCGTGGTTTGGCCAAAGCTTTGGCTGACAGCAATGTGACGGTAAATACTATTTTACCTGGACCGACCAAAACTGAAGGCGCGATCACCATGATTAAGAATATTGCTTTGGAGCAAGGTTTATCAGAGGCAGACGCTGAGAAATACTTTATACAGACCCATCGCAATTCAAGCATTATTCAACGTTTCACTGAACCTAGAGAAATTGCCAATATGGCGGTTTATATTGCTTCAGAACAAGCAAGTGCGACTACAGGTGCAGCGCTACGTGTTGAAGGAGGTATTATTGACAGTATTCACTAATACCTCGTTTGTATTAAGTTTGAATTAAAAACAAATAAGGTCAGTTCATAAACAATGCTGGCCTTTTTTTGGCCTAGGTGAAATCAAATTATTTTTCTATTCTGACTATATTTTCAAATATGGATTTAGACATAGCTTCATACACTGGTTCAAACATAGACTCATCTATGTATTCAGATATAGATAGAGCCATACAAAATATTCAGG